>CAMZDZ010000007.1 GCA_947305535.1 uncultured Fibrobacter sp. | reverse complement strand
TGGAAGGCCAGAAGACGATTTCTCCGGAAATCTGCCAGGAAATGGGCTGGAAGGTACCCGACACCGTGATTATCCCGGGCGGCAACCTCGGCAACGTGAGCGCCCTCGCCAAGGGTTTCGAAGACTGCCTCGCTATGGGCCTCATCGACCGCATCCCGCGCATCATCGTCGCCCAGGCCGAAAACGCCAACCCGTTCGTGAAGGCCTTTGAACGCGGTTTCGACAAACTCGAACCCATGCAGGCCAAGAAGACGCTCGCAAGCGCCATCCAGATCGGCAACCCGGTCAGCTACCCGAAGGCCGTGCGTGCCATCCAGAAGACGAGCGGCATGGTCGTGAGCGTCACCGAAGAAGAACTTGCAAATGCAGCCCACCGCGGCGACCGCATCGGTCTCTACTGCTGTCCGCATACCGGCGTGGCTCTCGGCGCCCTCGAAAAGCTCGTGGCCGCAGGCAAGATCGCGAAGGACGAGAACGTGGTCGTCATCAGCACGGCACACGGCCTCAAGTTCACCGAATTCAAGGTCGGCTACCACGAAAAGAAGCTCGAGAACATCTGCTCCAAGTACGCGAACCCCGTGTTCAAGGCCCCGGCAGAACTCGGCGCCGTCATGGACATCCTCAAGAAAGAGATGGCCGAACGCCGCCGCTAATTACAGACCTTTAGCATTAACGAAAGGCTCCGCAATACGCGGAGCCTTTTTCACGTTTGCCCATACACAAAAAGCGCAGATAGCAAAAAGAAAGGGCCCTCTTGCGAGAGCCCTTTCCTAAGAAGGAGAAAATATGAGAGATTACAGAACCTTGAACTTATCAGGAGGGGAGCAACGATAAAGTTGTGTAAGGATTTACCTTTCACCTGCTCACGACCTAGAATATAGACAAAAAAGAAATTGACGGATATTTTATTTTGCTTATATGAATCAGCAATTTTTTATACGTCAACTTTTGTTTTCAAAGTCCTTTTTTTTTGATTATTCTTCGCGGAAAATAATCTTGCATTTCGGAACAAAACGGAATCCACCGCGGCGGTGACGTTCGATTTCGAAGAACTTCTTCACGCCTTCGTTCTCCTTGCCGTCCTTGTCGTCGGTGCCATTGATATGGGCGATAACACGATTCAGGCGGCTTTCGAAGTTCGGGCGCAGCGGATCCATGCAGATGGCCGAGTCACGCTTGAACTCGCGGTTCTCGTATTCCTCACGACCGGTCGCCGTGTATTCGCGGAGCAGGTTGCGGAGGATTCGGGCAGGAACGTTACGCATCAGGTGCTTGCTGTTCACGGAAATGGAGTCGTCGCTCTTGTAGTAGACGACCGTCACGGAATCGTTCATGGCATCGAGCAACTGTTCCTGGGCCTTCTGGATGGGCTGCCAGGCTTCGAATTCCTGCTTGACGACAGAGTTCATCAACTTGATGAACGGTTCGACGTTACTGATGTTCGCCTTGAACTTCACATCGAGGATGTTTGCCGGAGCGCCGTAGAAGCAGCCTTCCTTAACCAGGACGGTCTTCGTTTTCGGGTCAACCACATCCTTGGTCGCAAGGACGCAACCGATTTGCAGTTCCGTTTCGTTTTCCCACTTGACTCCGCACTTTTTCACGCATTCGCCAAAAAGGGCGCTCTTGCCAACAATTTCGCCATTGACATAGACATCGCCATCCCTCATTTCGGCCGGCAAACGATTTTCGATAGCCTCGATAAAGGACGTCTGGGAAGCAAGGAAGTTCATGTGTTCGTATGTCGGGGTGCCCAACAGGAGCGGTCCGACACGGAACATGCCGATAATCCAGCGCATCGGGTTAGAAACCAGCGCGCTCGGGGTCTCGAAGCGATAGGTAAAGAGCATCTCGCGATTTTCAGCCACGACCTCGTTACGAAGTACGCCCGCCTGTTTCAGGAACTGGTAGCGCTTCGGGATGATTTCCAGGCAGAGTTCGCGGACGTCCTTGCATGAATAGAAAGACGAGATGAAAGGCAGGTAGGTACGCAGGACGCAACGGGACGGAATAGCCTCGAAAGCGGAGCAACGCTTGACGATGCGTTCAATGAAGTCGTCTGGGTTTTCCCCACGTTCGTACAGCCACGCAACGACATTGTTTGCGATGAAACGGTGGGTTTCTTCATCGATAACGGAATCTCCGAAATAGAGATCGTTTATAAGCTTCACATTGAAGCGCGGATCTCTCTTTACCAGCGTCAGGATTTCCTTGACGGAATAGGAAAGGAGAAGTTCAATGTGAATCAGTTGAAGAAACAGATTTGATACCATAATTGTACCTCGTACCTAGAACTTTCGTTTGCCAAAATTTAGCAAAACTTTGTAAAAACAACCGATTTTGTCTATATTTTTGTTATGAAAATGGCCGAAATACACCAATTACCCGACGAAATCATCAATAAAATTGCCGCCGGAGAGGTCATAGAGCGCCCTGCATCCGCTGTAAAGGAACTTATTGAAAATGCCATAGATGCAGGCGCAACCCGAATCCAAGTCCAGATCGAACAGGGTGGAAAAAAGAAAATCCTCGTTTCCGACAACGGGAAGGGCATGGGCCAGGCAGACCTGGACATCTGCTACCTCCGCCACACTACGTCCAAACTGCACAGTGCAGACGACCTTTTCCACCTGCATACAAACGGTTTCCGTGGCGAAGCCGTGGCATCGATCGCCGCCATATCCAAAATGACGATCACCAGCGCCACCGACGACGGCGAAAGCGGCCGAATCATATTGAAAGGGGGCGAAGTCGTCGAAAAGCAGGATATCCAGGCCAGCCGGGGAACGACGATCCTCATCGAAGACCTTTTCTTCAACACCCCCGTCCGCAGGACCTTCCTCGGCAGCGACACTTCCGAGGGGACCCGAGTGCTGGACGTGGTCATCCGGGCCGCCGTGGCCCACCCCGAAATACGCTTTGACTACAAGGTCGGCGACAAGGCCGTATTCATCGGCGTACCGGGCGAACTCAAGAACCGCCTCGCCGAAGCCATCGGTTCCGGCGTCGCGAAGAACCTTTTGCCCGTGGACTACACCGAAGCGCAGATCCACGTCTCCGGTTACATCTCCCCCGTCACCGAGACAAACGGCAAGCGCCACCACCAGTTCCTGTTCATGCGGAACCGTCCCTTCGAAAGCAAGCTCATCGGCAAGGCGGTGTCGCAGGCCTACGAACCCTATGGAGCACAGTGCAAGCCGGTCACGGTGCTGTTCATCGACATGCCCGACATGGAATTCGACGTAAACGTCCACCCGGCCAAGCGCGAAATCCGTTTCGCCAACCAGAACCTGGTGTTCCTCGTCGTGACGCATGCCATCCGCGAGACATTCAAGGCCGCCATGGAGGCATCTTCCCCCATCATCGACCTGTCCGACGAGAAGTACGAGCCGACACCGATGCCGATGCCGGCGCCACAGGACGGATTCAAGCTCGCCGAACGCAAGCCGCCCAAGTATACCGTAGAAGACGACACGGTGCAAGACCTGTTCTCGCAGCCGGAACTCGGGAAAATCATCTCGCTGGAACCCGGACAGCCGGCAGCGCAGACCGCAGCACAGACAGCGACAGTCCCGCAACAGGAACAGCCCTGGACGCCGCCCACATTTTTCCAGATTGCAAACACCTACATTGCAGGCGAAGATGCCGAGGGCCTACTGATTATAGACCAGCACGCCGCGCATTCGCGCATCCTTTACGAGCAGGCGCTGGAAACGCTTGCATCGGGAGCCGCGCTGGACAGCCAGGAACTCCTGTTCCCCGAGCTCATTGAGTTTTCGAAACTGGAGCAGGAACTGTTCCATTCCGTAGAGGCGGACCTGAAGCACCTGGGTTTCTACATCGAACATTTCGGAGGCGACACGTTCCAGATCCGCGCCATCCCGAGTGCGCTCCCCCTTTCGAGAGCGACCAAGGCAGTGCACGACTTTCTGGAAGGCGTCAATGACGGCGACAAGAACGACATGGTCAAGATCCAGGACGCCATCGCGAAAGCCTGGGCAAAAACGAACGCCCACCAGGCAGGCGACAAGCTGAAGCCCGAAGAAATGGCCATGCTCGTAAGCCAGCTGATGACGATGGACGACCCGCTCAAATCGCCTTACGGGACCCCGACGTTAATGCGCCTTTCGCTCGACGAGCTTTCCAAGAAATTCAAGCATTAGTTCGCGGGACGTCTGTCCGCGGGCGAGTACTGCCTGCACGGATTGCGCAACGCCGTCCATATCCTTTTCGACAGCGCGACGGCACGCCGACGCCAATTTTTCGCAAACTCCGATGCCCGCTCCCGCGCGCATCATGGGCGGCAAGATGATTTCTTCGAAAACATCCTTGCCCATAACCAGGTTCGGGAGTCCGAAATCTCCCGTGCGCACCAGCATTTTCCCCATCGCGTAGGTCAACAAATCCGGCTTCGTGCAGATGACCATCGGTATCCCGGACAACGAGACCTCGAGCGTCGCCGTGCCCGGACAAACCAGGGCCAGCGCGGCCTGCGAATACCTTTCGAGGCGCTCTTCCACCCCGGCGGGAGCCACCTCCACCTTGACCCGGCACGCCGACTGCGCAAGCTGGTTCCTTACAATTTCCGTAAAAGAAACTTGCAACGATTCGCGGGCGGCAAGAACCGTCACTTTACCGCACTCCACGTCGATCCGGCACGCCGCGTCCAAAGCCGGTTTCAAGAACGCCCGGATATTCCTTGCCGCCTGCGCATGCCTGCTACCCGGCAGAAGCAGCACTTCTCCGCGAGCCGGCCGCCTCACCGGCAGCCGCGCACTTGCCAGAGGGTGCAGCATCAGGCGAGCATCGCAGCCATGCTTGCGGTAGGCGTCCGCCTCAAAGTCAAAAAAGACCGCCAGCGGGATTCCGCGCAACTGCTTCGCCCGTCCCTGCTTCCACGCCCATATCTGCGGCGGCGCGACATACAGGACCGGCTTCCCCAGCAACTTCGCTAGGCGCACCAGTTTCATGTTGAATCCGGGATAATCAATAGCCAAAAGCGCAAGGCAATTCTCGTCGCGAAGGGCGGAACGGAGCACATCAAGATCCTTGCGCAGAGTTCCGCAACTCGCCAGCACGTCGCCGAAGCCGGAAACGGGAAGATGTTCGAAATTCACAAGAGGCTTGAGCCCGGCACCCTGCATTCTCGAGCCGCCTGCACCACAAGCATCAAGGCCCGCGGCCACAGTTTCACGGACCAGAGGTTCGCCCAGGATGTCCCCGGAATCCTCGCCCGCACAAAATAGGACAAAAGGCTTTCCACCGGGGGAACCCATAGAACCTACCGGACCTTGTTCGAAACCCAGAACTTGACAACGCCCAAATCCTGCTTGAGCCACTTCAGCAATTCAGGGCTGTATTCGACCTTGGACTTTTTCAAAGTCAGGGCATGTTCGTAGCGAGACTCGGTCTCGACATGGCAAACGATTTCGCAGCCGGTCCCCTCGACAAACGGTTCGAAGCGGGCAAGGCCTTCTTCCATTTTCGCCAGGAAATCTTCCGTGAGCATCATGGAGTAGAGCGAGATGTGCACGTACTTCACCATGCTCTCGCGGACGCGGTCGAGCTGCACCACCTTATCGACAATCACCTGGAACTCTTCCGTGAGGTTCTTTTCCCTGTCACGCTTCTGCTCCAGCTGGCCCTGGACAAGCACGCGGTCGTCTTCCGAGACGCTGTCGCGCAGGTCCTGCCAAATGTCCTTCTTGAAGAACAGCTCGATGTCACCGTGGAAATCCTGGATCTTGCCGACACCGATGGTATCGCCCTTCTTGGTCTCAATGGAGCGCATCATCGTGACGACACCGCCGACGCATACGCCGTGGCCAATTTTCTTTTTCAGTTCGTCTTCGGCAAGGCTGCACGTTGTGAAGCCGGAAAGCTCCGGACGGAACTCGTCCAGCGGGTGGCCGGAAAGGAACAGGCCCAGCACGTCGCGTTCCTTGTTGAGCATTTCCATGGCGGTCCATTCTTCCGCCTCTTCGAGCGTCTCCGCCGTATTCTGGATAGTTTCGGGGCCGCCCAGGTCGAACAGCGAAACCTGTCCCTTGGCCTTGTCTTCCTGGCAATGCGCGGCCACTTCGAGCGCGCGGTCCACGGTCGCAAACTGCACGGCTCGGCTGCCGGGCAGATCGTCCAGGGCGCCCGCCATGATAAGGCATTCCATCACCTTCTTGTTCAGCGGCGGACGCTTCTCCTTTTGCATGCCCTGGAACTCGACGACGCGCTTGCAGAAGTCGAAAATATCCTTGTACTTGCCGCGGCGTTCGCGCTCGGCCACCACGTCCTCGACAACGGCGAGGCCCACGTTGCGGATGCCCGCGAGCCCGTACAAAATGCGCCCGTCCTCGTTCGCCGTGAACACACCGTAAGAAGAGTTGATGTTCGGCGACACCACCTCGATTCCCAGGCGCTTGCACTCCTGGATAATCGTCACGATGTCTTCGGTCTTGCCCATCTTCGATGTCATCGAGGCGGCCATGTATTCGGGGCCGTAATGGGTCTTGAGGTAAGCCGTCTGGTAGGCCACGTAAGCGTAAGCGGCAGCGTGGCTCTTGTTGAACGCGTATCCGCAGAACGGAAGCACCGCATCCCAGACCTTCTGGATCATGGCGCGGTCATAGCCCTTCGCAAGGCACTTCTCGAAGAATTCCGGTTCGAGCTTCGCCATCTTCTCGGGCATCTTTTTCGCCATGATACGGCGGATGTTGTCAGCGCCACCCAGCGTGTACCCGCCCAGGATCTGGGCAAGTTTCATCACCTGTTCCTGGTACACGATCACGCCGTACGTTTCGGACAGCACCGGTTCCAGGTCGGGGTGGTAACAGTCGATTTCTTCCCTGCCGTTCTTGCGCGCAATGAAGTGCGGGATCTGGTCAATCGGTCCCGGACGGTACAGCGCGTTCATAGCGATAAGGTCACCGATACGGGTCGGTTTCAGTTCGCGCAGGTACTTCTGCATACCCGGAGATTCGAACTGGAACACCGTAGTGGTGAGGCCCTTGCCGAGCAGTTCAAATGTTTCCTTGTCGTCCAGCGGGATGTGGCCCATGTCCAAGTCGATCTTGCGATTCTTCTTGACCATGTTCACCGTGTCCTGGATGATGGACAAGTTGATGAGCCCGAGGAAGTCCATCTTCAAAAGCCCGATATCCTCGGCGTAATGCTTGTCGTACATCACCACCGGCGTGTCGGCGGGAGCGGCACGGTAAAGCGGGGCCAGGTTGTAAATCGGGGTCGGCGTAATCACCACGCCGCAAGCGTGCACGCCCGTCTGGCGCGGCAAATCCTCGAGCGTGAGCGCGATGTTCCAGAGGTTCTGGTAACTGGCGCGGCTGTTGATCATGGCCTGCAAGGGTTCTGGGCTGTAGCCGTCTTCGAGGTTGTTGCCCTTCTTGTCCTTGCCAGTCCAGGCCTGCTTGAGGCTAAAGTTCAAAGTACGCTGCGGGAACAGTTTGGTGATAATCTTCGCCTCGGCCGGCGGGAGGCCCAGCACGCGAGCCACGTCGGTAATCACCGCCTTCGACTTGAGCATGCCGTAAGTAATAATCTGTCCCACGCAATCACGGCCGTACTTGTCTGTCACGTACTGGATGACGCGGCCACGGTCCCTATCCGCGATGTCGGTATCGATATCGGGCATGCTCACGCGTTCCGGGTTCAGGAAGCGTTCGAAAAGCAAGTCGAACTTGAGCGGATCGATGTCGGTAATGCCGATGATGTAGGTGACCAGCGAGCCTGCCGCGGAGCCACGCCCCGGGCCCACGGGAATCCCGTGCTCGCGGGACCAGTTGATGAAGTCCCACACGATCAGGAGGTAGCCCGCCACGTTCATGTTGCGGATACAGTTCAGTTCCTTGTACATGCGCTTGGCCACGTCGGTCTCGTGCGCGGGGAACTTGAAATCCTCGTCGGGGAAGCGCCACTTGAGGCGTTCGTTGCAAAGGTGCGTTATGTATATATCCGCGTCGCCGCCGGGCTTACACCAGCGGAGCGTATTCTTGTCCCAGGCCTTGTTGTCGTCGTCGTTGAAGAACTCCGGCGAAGAGAGGCGTTCGATTTCCGCCTTGTCGTCATCGGAAAGGGCAGCCGCGTCCAGCCCCTTCTCGGCGCAGTACTGCTCGGTGACCTTTTTCTTCTTGTCCTTGATGACGCCCTTCAGTTCACGTTCGCGGATGACAGGATACTCGGCATCGTATTCGGCCTTCATGTATCCCTTGATCTTCTGGTATTCCTCGGAAGCGAGGAATTCTTCGGGTATCTTGAATCGCGGCCAGAACTCGTCGCCGATACCCGTCTTCACGGTAAAGCTGCAGCGTTCCGCAATCTTCACCGTATTCTCGATGGCGCCGGGGATATGCCCGAACAGTTTCACCATTTCCTCTTCGCTGCGGAAGTAGAACTGGTCTGTCGGGAAGCGCTTGTCCGTGAAGTCGTTCAGGGTGGACTTGAGCGAGATGCAGCGGAGCACCTTGTGGGCCATCGCGTCTTCGGGCTTGATGTAATGGACGTCGGCCACGGCCACGACTTCGCGGCCCATCTCGCCCGCAATGTTCACGTTAAATTCGTTCAGAAGCTTTTGCTGGGGGACACCGTTGTCGCAGACCGACAGGTAGAGATGCTCTCGGTCGAAAATCTTGTCCAGGCCGTCCATGTACTCGCGGGCCATGGCGTTGCGGCCCGAAGCCACGTTCTGCCCGTAACGGCTGAAAAAGTCGCCGGCAATGGCAATCAGGCCGTCCTTGAACTGCTTCACGACCTCCAGCGGCACCGAGGGAATTTCGGCCCAGCGCTCGCTTTCTTCGTAGCGGTAGCTGACGATGCGCAGCAGGTTGTAGTAGCCGGTCTCGTTCTCCACGAGGAGGGTCAGGCGCTCGAATGTCGACGGGTCCTTCTGGCTTGCGCTCGAGGAATCTATGTAGACATGGCAGCCGTAAATCGTCTTGACCGGCGGGAGCCCCTGTTCCTTGCGCTTCTTGTTCAGGTCCTTGCCGCGGGTCTGGATTTCCAGGATGCCGAACATGGCACCATGGTCCGTCAGGGCGACCGCCGGAGCGTTCTCGGCAGCGGCCGCATTCAAAATATCGTCAAGACGGGCTGATGACTGTAAAACGGAAAACTCGGAATGAACTTGCAGATGAACAAAAGCCATGTCTGCAAATATACTTTTTATAATTCCGGTTCAACCATTTCGGGAACGCTATCTTGCGCCGGATATTCCTCCAGTTCATAACGCGGGATATTCGAAATCCTGAGTTGGTCGTACGCACCCGACGCGGTCAAGGGGCCACTGACACCCGGGCCTTCCATGCAGCAATACGACTTGTAGCCAATCATAACCAGGTTTTCGAAAGGCATGCCACGATTGGCCGGAACATAGCCTTCTGCGTGCTCTACACTGGCAACTTTTTCGCCATTCAGCCAGATGCTCAGATAACCGTCGCCCCACTGGCCGGCAATCAAGCTCCAGCCCGTATCGAGAACGACTTCGCCCTTGACAAAGTAATGGATGTTGTGGTGGTTCTTCTGGAAAATCAACTGGCCATCCTGATACAGGAACTGAATACGCGAGCCGTCATTCCCGAGAATAGTCCTCACCGACTTCTCGGCAAAATCGCTACCGGGGTGGAACCAGAATTCCACCGTTCCCGCCGTTATGGAATCAGTCAAATTAATACCCAGCGGAGCGACCTCGCCATCCTTCAGCGAGATGGCCTTACCGCAAATGCCATCCACCAATTCCCCTTCGCGGAAAATGGTTTCCAGTTCATCGAAATACAAGGTGTTTTCATCCATCGCCAGTGCCGGGGCGGAGCAGCGGCCCGGCTGGAACGGAGAGACCTCGGGCAAATCCTGCTTGGAGAAATAACCGAGGCCCCCACGGTTGAGCGTTTCCCACAGAGAGAGATTCGTATCGGGAACGACAGGATTAACCACAACAGAATCGTAGCAGCAACGGAGCGTATCAAGAATCCAAATCGTATCCCCGGCAAACGAATTTTGTTCAACCGCATTTTCGATGTTGTAACGGGGAATGCTCGAAATGCGGAACTGGTCGAACGAACCGGAAGTTGTCATGCCCTCGTACTGACCGGGGCCTTCCATGCAGCAATACGACTTGTAACCGATTACAAGTAAATTACCGAAGGGTTTGTCGCGAAGCGAAGGCGCATAGCCCTCGTCATGCTTAATCTTGTCGACCAGCTTTCCGTTCAGCCAGACGCTCAGATACCCGTCGCCCCACTGGCCGGCGATCAAGTTCCAGCCATCGCGGAGTTCGGCTTTACCCATGGCAAAGTAATGGATGTCGGCATGATTCTTCTGGAATACGAGGGCCCCGTCCTTATAGAAGAAGTGGAGTCTGGATTCATCGTTACCGAGAAGGGTGCGCGACGGTTCATCATAGAAGTCTTCACCCGGACGGAACCAGAACTCGACCGTTCCCACCTTGATGGAGTCGATCAGGTTGACTCCCAACGGAGCGACCTCGCCGGCCTTCAGCGACAGAGCCTGTCCACAAACGCCTTCGACCAATGAGCCCTCTTCAAAGATGGATTCCAGTTCGTCCATGTAACGGGTATAGTTATCCATCTTCAGCGCCGAATCGGCACAGCGGCTCTTGGCAGGGGCCGGACTGGGTTCCCCAATCACGAATTTTCCCTCGGCAGCCGCCTCTTCGAAAAACTCCGACACGCCCTTTTCGGCAAGACTACGCCACAAGGATGCGTTCGAATCGCTGTATTTTTCCAATGTCCTGTCCGTCCCACCCGTAGAATCATTGGAACTGCATGCACAAAAAACAAAAGTGCCCAAAACGAGGCTGCAGAGTATTTTGTGTTTCATGTCATTTTCTCCTTAATTACCCATAATTACATATAAACATATATTTTTTTTGCCCCAAAGGAACTCATTATCAAAAAATTGTATTTTTACTACATGAAACGCGCACTTATTACTGGTATTACGGGCCAAGACGGCTCCTATCTGGCAGAATTTCTCCTGGAAAAAGGCTACGAAGTATACGGACTTGTCCGTCGAAAGAGCAAGTTGGACTTCAACAACGCCGAACACCTCAAGGACAAAGTAACCTTTATTTTCGGAGACATGACGGACTCCGCGTCCCTCATCCGCGCCATGGAAATATCGAAGCCCGACGAGATTTACAACCTCGCCGCCCAGTCCTTCGTCACCACGTCGTGGGAAACTCCGCTTTCCACGGCGGACATCAACGCCATCGGAGTGACCAAGCTCCTGGAAGCGGTCAGGCTCTGCAAGCCCGACACCCGCGTGTACCAGGCATCTACCAGCGAAATGTTCGGCAAGGTGCAGGCCATCCCGCAAAACGAGGAGACCCCCTTCTACCCGCGCAGCCCTTACGGAGTTTCCAAGCTGTACGGCCACTGGATTACCAAGAACTACCGCGAAAGCTACGGCATGTTCGCCTGCTCGGGCATCCTCTTCAACCACGAATCGGAGCGCCGCGGCGCCGAGTTCGTGACCCGTAAGATCACCATCGCCGTCGCCAAGATCAAGGCCGGCAAACAGGACGTGCTGGAACTCGGCAACATGGACGCCAGCCGTGACTGGGGCCATAGCGCCGACTATGTCCGTGCCATGTGGCTCATGCTCCAGCAAGACAAGGCCGACGATTTCGTCATCGCTACAGGCAAAACGCACAAGGTTCGCGAATTTGTCTATCTCGCGTTCAAGGCTGCCGGCATGGAAATCGAATTCCACGGCGAAGGCGAAAAGGAATACGCTACCCTCAAAGGTACAGACAAGGTTGTCGTGAAGGTGAACCCGCAGTTCTTCCGCCCTGCCGAAGTGGACCTGCTCATCGGCGATGCCGCCAAGGCCAAGAAGGTCCTTGGCTGGGCCCCCGAAATCAGCTACGAACAGCTGGTCGAGCGCATGGTCCAGAGCGACATGAAACTTCTCGCCGAAGGCAAGATTTAATGAAGACTCTAGTCATCGGGGCAAGCGGTTTTGTCGGTGGCTACCTGGTAAAGGAACTGGAAGCCGCAGGGCACAAGGTAACCGCAGTGGACATCCCGGAGGTCAACCTCCTGGACCGCGAGGGCATCGACTCGCTCCTCGAAAAGGCAAAGCCCGACTACATCGTGAACCTTGCCGCCATCAGTTCCGTAGGCGCCTCCTGGAAAGACCCAGTATCAACAATACAGGTCAATGTCGTCGGGACGCTCAACTTGCTGGACGCTATCGTAAAGCACGCCCCCCAGGCGAAAACGCTCCTCATCGGAAGTGCCGAGGAATACGCGCAGACCGCCGAAATGAACGTCGCCCTCAGCGAATCCAGCGAACGCGAGGCCAGCAGCCCTTACGGCATTTCCAAAATTGCCCAGGAAAATTTCGCGGAACTTTACCGCAAAAAACACGGAATAAAAATCGTGTGCACGCGCTCATTCAACCACACGGGCGTCGGGCAGAAAACTACTTTCGCCCTCCCGAGCTTCGTGAAGCAGATTGCCGATATCGAAAAGAGCGGGCAGCCCGGCACCATCAAGGTCGGGAACCTCAGCGCCTGGCGCGACTTCTCGGACGTACGCGACGTGGTGCACGTCTACCGCATGCTGCTGGAAAACAAAACGGAGTACGATGTATACAACGTCGGTTCCGGAATCGCGCACAAGGTCGGCGACCTGCTCGACACCATCATCGGATTTGCCTCCGTGAAGATTGACGTGGAACAGGATCCCGAAAAGATGCGCCCCGTCGACATTCCTTACCAGTGCTGCGACAACTCGCGCATCGTGAAATGCGGCTACTGGAAGGGCACGCGAATCGAAGAAACTCTCAAATGGATGTTCGACCATGAAATCGACGCCCAAAATCGCAATTGACGCCCGCATGGTGAGCCGGTCCGGAATCGGCACCTGCATCCAGCACTGGCTCAGGGACGTGGGCTACAGCGTAGCGCTCGGCGACCCGAAGGACCTCGAAGAATACAAGGACTGCGTCCCGTCGCATATTCCCTTCGTGAGCGGCATCTACGGCTACAAGGAACAGCTGAAGTTCCCTTACTGCAAGCTGCGCAAGACTCGCCCCGACATACTGCATATCCCGCACTGCAACGTGCCGCTGTTCTACCGCGGCAAGATGATAGTGACGATCCACGACCTCACCCACCTCGTCTATCCGGAATTCCTGCCGTCCAAGATCGTACACCTGTATTTCAAGTTCATCTTCTGGTTTGTCTGCAAGCGGGCAAACCACATCATGACCGACTCCGAAAGCACCAAGAACGACCTTATCCGTTTTTACAAGGCGGATGCAAGCAAGATGACTGTCGTCCCGCTGGGTGTCGGCAAGGAATTTGTCCGTAAAAGCAGAGAAGAAGTCGACTACCTGTACGAGAAGTACAGCATTCCCCGCGACAAGAAGATCCTGCTTTACGTAGGGAACTTGCTCCCCCACAAGAACCTGAACATGCTCCTGGAAGGTTTTGCCCGCATGCAGGGCCGCGAAAATTGCAGGCTCGTCCTTGTCGGCAAAGCGTTCAGCGGACGCACGCAAGATACCCGCGAAAAAGATTTGGGACTGGAAGGCCTTACCATCCACGCAGGCATGGTCAGCCAAGAAGACCTGGTGAACTTTTACAACCTTGCCGACCTTTTCGTATTGCCTTCGCTGTACGAGGGATTCGGTCTCCCGGTGCTCGAGTCATTCGCCTGCGGCACGCCGGTCGCCTGTTCCAACTCGTCGTCGCTCCCCGAAGTCGGCGGCAACGTGGCGAAGTACTTTGACCCCAAAGAAGCCGAAAGCATCGCCCGCACGCTCGAAAAATCCATCGACGACAAGGGTAAATTCGACAAAGAGATTGACGCCTGGGTAAGCAAGTTCACCTGGGAAAACAGCGCAAAGCAAATTCGTGAAATAGCCACGGAACTTGCGGCAAAATAAGAGAACAAGATGCAGCAGGGTTCGGCAAAAAAGATTCTTTCCAGCTTGTTGAAGGTCATCATCAGCGTCGGCGGCCTCGCCTATATCTTCTGGAAGGTTCCCTTTGCCGAAGTATGCGGGCACTGGACCGCACAGGCGCTCCCCTGGATTTTGCTCATCCTGTTCTGCACCGTGTTCAGCATGGCCATACAGGCTAACCGCTGGCGCGGGCTCCTGCTCGAAGAAGGCAAGAAGATAAAGTTCCGCACGTTCTACGCCTACATCGCCCTCGGCTACTTCTTCAACAACCTGCTCCCGAGCGGTTTCGGCGGCGACGCCGTCAAGACCATCGCCTTCGGCAAGCGGTTCGGGAACATTGCAAACTCGGTCGCGGCAGTCGCCATCTCGCGCGTCATGGGCCTCCTCGCCATGTTCCTCTGTTTCTTCGCCACGCTCCCCTTCGTCGTGGCGCGTTACAACATCCCGGCCATCTACACCGGCGCCGTCTGCGCCGTCGCGCTCGTATCCGTCCTCGTGATTGTCGGGGGACTTTTCTCCGACAAGATAAAGCTCCCCGCTGGGCTTACCGCCAAAGTGCCGTTTCTGCTCAAGCTACAAAACGCCTTCTCCATTTACCGCGGATACAAAAAGGCATTCCTTCTTTCGGGCCTTGACTCCGTCTGGCTACAGATTTCATCCATCGCTATCCACTACGCCTATTTCCAGGCAGTGGGCGTTCCTGTGGATCTCGCGACGATTACCGTGTTCATGACCATCACCATCACGGTCTCGATGTTGCCGATTTCGATTAACGGCATCGGCATCCGCGAAGGCGTGAACGTCAGCCTGTTTACCGGTCTCCTCGGAATCCCCGCCGACACCGTCCTCGCGGCAGCGCTCATCGGCTACATTCCCATGCTGTTCCAGGCCGCTCAGGGAGCTGTAGTTCTCACCGTATACGGGAAAAAGAACTAAAAAAAATCCGCGGAATTTCTTCCAACGGATTTCATCAGTCGCTTCGCCCATGGCGAGGCGGTTTCTGTCTAGACTACCACACTTCGGTCTTGAGTTCGCGACCCCAGATGTCCTTGATGACGTCTTCCACCTTCTTGCCCTCGAAGAGGAGCGCATGGACAGCGTTCACGATAGGCATCTCGACACCGAGCTTGTCGGCAAGCGCCTTGGTGCTCTTGCAGGTGGGAACGCCCTCGGCCACCATCTTCATGCCGGCAAGGACCTGTTCGATAGTTTCGCCCTTGCCAATGTGTTCGCCCACATAGCGGTTGCGGCTGTGCTGCGAAAGGCAGGTCACGATAAGGTCGCCCATACCCGCAAGCCCTGCAAAGGTTTCGGGCTTGGCGCCGAGCGCCTTGCCCAGGCGGCACATTTCCGCCTGGCCGCGGGTAAGAATTGCCGCGCGGGAATTATCACCGATCTTGAACTTGCCGCTGGCCTCGAGACCATAAAGCACGCCGGAGGCAATCGCAATCACGTTCTTCACGGAACCGCAAAGTTCCACGCCGATAATGTCGGTAGAGCTGTAGACGCGCAGGTAAGAGCAGCTCATGACCTGCTGCACGAGTTTAGCGGATTCCTCACTCACGCTCGCGGCAACGATGGCGGTAAGGATATGGCGGCTGACTTCCTCGGCATGCGAGGGGCCGCTGAAGGCGACCATCTTGTCTTCCGTGAGCCACGGGACGTTTTCCAGGAGCACTTCGCTCATCAGCTGGTTCGTACCCTCGAGAATGCCCTTCGTCGCGCACACGACCACGGGTTCCTTGCCCTTGGCCGGGGTCCACTTGCCGAGATTCTTCGCGACACCGCCCATGAACTGGGAAGGCACCACGATAAGCACCATGTCGCAGCCTTCGAGGGCGGCGTTCATGTCGGTCGTGTACTTGAAATCCGCCGGGAAAATTACACCGGGGAGTTTATCCTTGTACTGGTGCTCCGTAGAGAGCAGGTCCACTTCGGCCTGCGAATTCGTCCAGAACGTAATGTCATTCTTGTTCTCGTAAACAACTTGACCAAGTGTCAAGCCCCAACCGCCAGTTCCAAGTACCGTTACCTTCATAATAAAATTCCTTTTTCTTCTATCTACTTCTTTCTCTTGCTACCAAATCCGTTCTCGGTGCCGTTCATGAGGCGCTTGATGTTCGCCTTATGCTTAACTATAACAAAAACGGCGACCAAAAGGCAAGTAATCCACAAACCTAAATTGATTTTTTCCGGCGGAAACGGCATTCCGAGGAAGCCGAGAGTCGAAATCGCGGCAAGCGCCACGCAGGCACCGATACTGCCGACCGAAACGTACTTCGTCGTGGCAGTCAACACGACCCACACGCCAAAGCAGGAAAGTGCCGTAATCGGGCAGAGCGCGAGGAACACGCCGAGCGCGGCAAGCACGCCCTTGCCTCCACGGAATCCGGCAAAACACGTGAAGCTATGGCCGAGGATGACGAGGATGCCGGCCACCAGCGGAACCCAGTGCGAATAGTCCGCACCGCCCGCAGCCACCTGCATTTCGCACAGCCGCATGGCAATCCACGGGCCGAAGAAGCCCTTGAGCAAGTCCAGGAACACCACGGGAAGCGCAGGTTTCCAGCCCAGCACGCGGAACGTGTTGGTGAGCCCCGCATTCTTGGAGCCGTAGTCCCTAATGTCGAACGCGCGGCCCTTTGCGAGTTTTGCCACCCAGATCGCGCTGGGGATCGACCCCAGCAAGTACGCTATTGGAAGACTCAGTAAACTGTGCAAGTTCTTCATCCTTTCTGAGAGTTAACTTCTGGTCGAAATTCAGGCGGAGCGGGGCGCCCTGCAGCTGGAATTCCTCATAAAACTTCTTGAGCAAGTAACGCTTGTACGACTCGTCCACCAGTTCCGGGGTACGGGTCTCGATGGCGATGACAGGCGGCTCCACCATGATCTGGCAGGCGCGGGTCAGCGCGACAACGCGGGCATTGTGGCTCGGGGGAGCCTTTTCCTGCAAGAAATTCGCAAAGCTTTCGGCGACGCGGTCGCGGCCGAGCACACGGCGGCAGTTGGCATAGACCGTCTGGATGGCCTGGACGACGCGGTTCACGCGCTGGCCTTCCTTGGCGCTGATCGAAATGATCGGGACGTACTCGAGCATCGGCTCGCGCTCGAGGAATTCCTTCACCATGTGGTCGAAGGACTTGTCGTTCTTGTTCGGGAGGATGTCCCACTTGTTCAAGACGACCACGAGTCCCTTGCCTGCCTTGCGGATTTCGGTAATGATGCGGTAGTCCTGGATTTCCAGGCCACGGGTGCAGTCCACCATCAGCACGGAAACATCGGAGCGGCGGATGCTTTCGAGCGTGCGCATGTTGCTGAACGTCTCCACCTCGTCTTCGACCTTGGCCTTCTTGCGGAGCCCGGCCGTATCGGTCACCACGAACTTCTGGCCGTCCACCACGAAATCGCAGTCGATGGAATCGCGGGTCGTGCCGGGAATGTCGGAAACCACGGCGCGCTCCTCGCGCAAAAGGCAGTTCAGCAGGGTGCTCTTGCCGGCGTTCGGGCGGCCAAGGATGGCAAAGCGGATGGGGCGTTCCTCGCGGCGTTCGCCCAGCACGGGCGTCGGCAAAACGGAGATGACCTCGTCCAGAAGGCTCAGGCAGGCATAGCCCGTCAGCGCACTGATGGTGCGGGGCTGGCCGAAACCGAGTTTCAGGAACTCATAGCTTTCCTGGCGGTCGCGCTGGTTCTCGCTCTTGTTCGCGACCAGGATGACCTTCTTGTCGAGCTTGCGGACAAGGCGGGCGAACTGCTGGTCGAGTTTGGTGATGCCCACGCGGACGTCGACCATGAAAAGCACCAGGTCCGATTCGTTCACGGCGTTGAAAATCTGCTTGCGGACGCTATCCGCAAGAACGTCGATGGAGTCGTCCGGCAGGAATCCGCCGGTATCCACGACAACAAACTCATGGCCCTTGTAGTTCGCATTCTGGTAATGGCGGTCGCGGGTAACACCGTCACGGTCGCTCACGACTGCAGCCCTTCGGCCAAGGATGCGGTTAAACAAGGAGGACTTCCCTACGTTGGGACGCCCGATAATGCAAACTACGGGTAATTTCATCGGTGTAAAATATAGAAAACCCTTTTCTCCAAATTTTATTATATCTTTGTAGTATGGTTATTAAGAGTTTTTCCCCAGGTGGGAAAGACATAGCGAGGATATATTGGCTTCCATAAACGGAAAGACAGAAACGCTCTGCATTTTCGGGCAGCCCGTCGGGCACAGCAAGTCTCCGCTGATGCACAACGCGCTGTTCAAAGAGCTCGGCATCAATGCGGCATACCTGCCCTACGCCCCCGAAGGCAAAGACTTTGACGACGCCATACGCGGATTCAAGGCGATGAAGTTCCGCGGGGCAAACGTCACCATCCCCTACAAGACAAGATTCATCGACGCAGAAACGGGCGAACCGCGCCTTGTCGACGAACTCAGCCCCATCAGCCGGTTCACGGGCAGCGTGAACACGCTCTACTGGAAAGACGGCATTGTCGGCGGCACACTGTGCGGGACGACTACCGACCCGTACGGCTGCATCCGCAACCTCGAGGAAAACGGCGTAGACCCGAGCAACACGACGGTCGCCCTGCTCGGGAACGGCGGTGCCGCAAAGGCCATCGCCTACACGCTCGTAGAGCAGCACAACAAGCTCACCATCGTCTGCCGCAGCAGGGAAAAGGGCGAAGCACTGGCTAAAGGGCTTGGAGAAGGGGTCCAGGTGGTCACTTTCTCCGAATTTGCCGAAGTGTCCGCCAACAACAAGATCATCATCAACGCGACCTCGGTGGGCATGAGCCCCAACGTCGACGAGAGCCCGCTCCCGGCGGAATGCCTGCACAACGACCAGGTGGTCTGCGACATTGTCTACACGCCTCCGCGCACGAAACTCCTGCAGTTGGCCGAGGCCAAGGGCTGCAAGGTCGTCACCGGCGAAGGCATGCTGGTCCACCAGGGCCTCGAAAGTTTCAAAAAGTGGTTTCCCGCAGAGACCGCAAACCAAACAACAAGTTTCCTCGTGAACGTCATGCGCAAGGGATTACAGGATTAAGATGAAAAAGCATTTGTTCTTTACCGGATTCATGGCCAGCGGCAAGAGCCGTACCGGCCGATCCCTGGCCGAACGTCTGGGCCGTCCGTTCATCGACACGGACAACGTCATCGTGGAGCGCGCAGGAAAGTCCATCAACGAGATTTTTGAACAGGACGGCGAAGCCGCGTTCCGCAAGCTGGAGCACGACGTCATCGCGGAAATTGTCGAAAGCAACAACCCGCACGTGATATCCCTCGGCGGAGGGGCGCTGACGCAGCCCGAGAACCTCAAGATTATCCGCGAGAACGGGACCATCATCCGCCTGTGGGCCAAGCCCGAAGTCCTTTCGGAACGCATCGGCCGCAAGAATACGCGCCCGCTGCTCGCAAATCTAAGCGACGAAGAACGCCTTGCCAAGATCAAGGTGATGCTCAAGGAAAGGGAAAAGAACTACGCCTGCGCCGACTTCAGCGTCGAAAGTTCCAACGAGAGCAGCGAAGGGCTTGTCATCGAGCACATCCTGCACATGCTGCGTTTCTGGGAAAACCACGCGCTGGATGTGTACCCCAGCGAAGGCGGACGCTACCCCATCTTCATCGGCAAGAACATCATCCCCGCGGCAGGCGCCATGCTCGAAGGCCTCCACCTTGCAGACGAATACGAATTCCTCATCTGCACGGACACATCCATCGCGAAGGCCCAGCACCAGAAGCTCGCCGAACTGCGCGGACAGGCAAGGCACTGCCCCATATTCAAGTTCCAGGCCGGCGAACGCAACAAGACCTTGCACAACCTGAACCAGCTTTTCAGTTTCATGCTGCACCGCGGATTCACGCGCAAGAGCTGCCTGCTGCAAATGAGCGGCGGCGTCGTGGGCGACATGGCCGGTTTCGGTGCCGCCACCTACCAGCGCGGCATTCCCTTCATCCAGTTCCCGACAACCCTCCTTTCGATGGTCGACAGTTCTGTTGGCGGGAAGGTCGCCGTGAACCACCCCGAAGGCAAGAATATGATCGGCGCGTTCTACCAGCCCAAGGCGGTCGTCTGCGACATTGCCGTCCTGGGAACGCTTCCCGAGAACGAATACCTGGCAGGCCTTGCCGAAATCGTCAAGTACGGAGTCATCTACGACGAAGAGTTCTTCGCCTACATGGAAAATAACGTAGAACAGATCAAAGCGCACGATTTCGAGACGCTCAAGCACCTGATTTTCCGCAGTTGCCAGATCAAGGCGGAAGTCGTCGGCATCGACGAAAAGGAAAACGGGCTGAGGGCCATACTGAACTACGGCCACACCTTCGGCCATGCCATCGAGAAGCTGACCCACTACGAAAGGTTCAGCCACGGAATCGCCGTAAGCCTCGGCATGCGCGTAGCGGCAAGGGCCGCCGTACTGCTGGGCAAGATGGACAGCGCCGCGGAAGCCCGGCAGAACGCCCTCCTCGACGCTCTCGGATTCCCGAAACATTTCGCAATCGACACCGAAGCCGCATGGGATGCCATGTCCATCGACAAGAAGGCCTCCAAGGGCAAGCGTGTCTACATTCTACCGACAAAAATTGGGACCGTCGAAAAGGTGGTCAATATCGACAAGGAAATTGTCGAAAAATCCTGGAAAGCCATCCAGGGGAGTTGTAGTGTATGAGTATCTTAGTCACAGGCGGAACGGGAGCCCTCGGCTTCCACATTCTATCCAGCCTAAACGGGTCATGCGAGCTTTTCAGCTTCAGTGACGAACAGCCACAGCCCTGGCAGAAAGTCGACGGCGTGGAATACCTCACGGGCAACCTGCTCAACTTCAGGGATGTCCTCGAGATGATGCAGAAGGTGCAGCCCACGCACATCTACCATTTGGCAAGCCAGTCCTCGGTGGGGCTCAGCTACAAGAAGCCCTACGAGACGCTGAACATCAACCTGCTCGGTACGCAGACGCTGCTGGAAGCCGCCCGTCAGGTCGTGCCGAGGGCAAAGATCATGCTGCTCAGCAGCAGCGAAATCTACGGACGGACCGAGCAACAGTTAACTTATCTGCACAAGGAAACCGACCTTCCCAACCCGCTTACGCCTTATGCGACATCCAAGGCCTGCATGGAACTGCTCGGGAACCAGTTCAGGAACGCCCACGGTCTCCATATCGTCTTCGTGCGCCCCTTCCACTTTACGGGTCCGCACCATAGCCGCCGTTTCGCAATTCCTTCCATCACCTACCAGCTCGTAAAGATCAAGTACTACGGTTCCGAGCCGGTCGTATACAGCGGCAGCCTCGATATCAGCCGCGACGTGGTGGACGTGCGCGACGTGGCCCGCGGAATGATCCAGATTCTCGACACGGCCCCTTCCGGGGAAGTGTACAACATCTGCTGCGGTAAAGCGTACACGTTCCGCGAACTCGTCGAAATGCTGGTCGACATCGCTGGCGTCAGCGTCGATTTCCGCTTCGACCCGATTTTCGAGCGCACCAACGACATCCCGCTGCTGATCGGCGATCCGACTAAAATTTCGAACATCGGCTGGAAGCCCATGATTACCATAGAGGACAGCCTGACCGACCTGTTCAACGAAATGGTGGTCCGCCGCCGTACGGAACTCAAAATGGGTTACGGCAAGGACCTGCGCCTCTAAAAGAGACGTCAAATAAACAATGTGAGCGGATAAAGGGATAACCTTCATCCGCTTTCTTTTTTTATTTTTATACCTGATGAGGTTTTTTGGAAAGAGGATTTCGGTTCTTCTGGCTGTAGTGTTAGCCCAGGCGTGTTTCGCCATGGACGTTGTTGCCCCTGCAGGGCAATCCAGGCCGACCTCTACCGACGATTTCATGCCCCACACCGTCCTGACGGACGATTTCAACGAGACTTGGTCCTACCAGTTCGTCTTTGACAACGGGACTCGCGCCTTCGTCAACTACACCTTGATGGTCGTCCCGGCAGCCGGGAGAAAAATCGGCTGCGACATGACCTTCTGGAATTTCAAGGGAAAAACCTACACCATCGGCAGGCAATACCCCCCAGAAAGGCTCAAGAAGGACAAGGCCACCTCGACCCTAGATATCAAGGGCGAATACCTGATGCAGAACAAGCCCGGAAAGGGCCACCGAGTCCTTTTCAGCGCCGACAAAAACGGAAAATACCTGCTCGACGTCACCTTCGATTCCGCGGAACCCGGCATGGTCATCGGGGACGGCGTATGGAAAATCGGCAGCGAAAGGTTCGGACAGTACGTCCATATCCCCTACGGGCGCTTTACCGGCAAGATCGCCTACAACGAGGACACCCTGGAAGTCAAGGGTTATGCCTACATGGACCAGACCTGGCAAACCGTGCAAGCGACAAAGATCGTCAGCCGCACCATAAATTTCAATCCGACAAGCGGCGGCCCCCTGTATGCAGGCCGCATCAACATCACGCCCGACGGCAAGACTTTCGGGTATGCCATCCAAAAGAACGGAGGCAAGATGAAGACGCTCACCGCAAAGTCGGTTACCGACGCCGGCAACGAATACAAGGGCGAAAAATTCCCCAAGGGGGACATCAAGTTTTCGTGGAACGAGGATGCGGAATCCTTCGGTTTCCCTGCGACAAAGACGTACCAGAAGGCAAGCATTCTTGACAAGGTCGAGGGATGGCTCGCCAAGAAGGCATTCAAGATCGCCGTAGGCGAAATCCTGTTTTACCGCGGCAAAAGCACCGCAAGCAACGGCAAGACCGTGGACTGGTGCATAACGGGAGGCAAAGACTAATGACGAAATTCAGGCCGTGCATAGACCTCCACGACGGCAAGGTAAAGCAGATTGTGGGCAGTTCGCTTTCTGACAGCGGAAGCGGGCTCAAGACGAACTTCGAGACGGACATGTCCGCGGCGACATTCGCCGAGATGTACAAGCGCGACGGGGTCAAGGGCGGGCACGTCATCATGCTCGGCAAGGGTAACGAAGCGGCGGCCAAGGCAGCCCTCGCCGCCTACGAAGGCGGCCTGCAGGTCGGCGGTGGCATTTCGGCCGCCAACGCGAAAGAATACCTCGACGCAGGCGCGAGTCACGTCATCGTCACGAGCTGGATTTTCCCCAACGGGGAACTGGACCACGAAAGACTCCGTATTTTGACGAACACCATCGGCAAAACCCGTCTCGTTCTGGATTTGAGCTGCAAATGCACCGCCCGCGGCGACTCCCCCAGCTGGAACGTCGCCATCAACCGCTGGCAGACCCTCACGGATGTCAAGGTATCAGAGCAGACGCTCGGGTACCTCTCCGGATTTTGCGACGAATTTTTGATCCACGCCGCCGACGTGGAAGGCAAGCAGCAGGGCATGGATGACGAACTCATCCGCTTTTTAGCCGAGTTCAGCCCCATCCCGGTCACCTACGCCGGCGGGGCCAAAAGCCTCGACGACCTGGAACACTGCAAAGAAATTTCAAAAGATAAAGTAGACCTCACCATCGGAAGCGCACTGGACATTTTCGGTGGGAAAGGAGTCAAGTATGACGACTGTATTGCGTTCAACAAAAGTCAACGCTAAGACCGACGTGGTCGACACCCGCCCGCCTATTTTCGGCAGGACGGTCACCAGCACGTTCCGCAAGTACTGGGGCATGAAGCACAAGCCCCCCGGAAATATCCGTACCTGCTGGATTCCGCCCATCGTGTTCGGCACCTGCATATTGAACATCCCGAAGTTGCTCAAGCTGCGCTGGTACATGAACAAGGAACGCAAGAAGCGCGATCCCGAAGACGTGAGAGTCATCTTCTACAGCGACCTGCTCGACGAGACGAACGGCATCGCGAACAACCTGCGCCACATAGTCCCCTACATGCGCGCCCACGGCATGAAGGCCAGCCTTGCCGGCATCGCCTTCAACACGAGGCCCTGCGGCGTGGTCGAAAACGGCTACTGCTTCTTGCTGCCGCGCATTTTCAGCATGGAACTCCTCGGCTACGCGAACAGCGAACTCGACATCATGCGCATCGGCCCGGTACTGAGACTGCTCAAGCGTTACCCGGTCGACATCATCGAACTCGAGACGCCGAGTCCCGGAGCCTGGCTGGTCCGCTTCTGCGCATTCTTTGCCGGAGTGAAGGTTCTCAGCCACTACCGTACCGACGTGCCCACCTACACAAAGACCCTCGTGAAGGCCAAGTGGATGCACGTATACGTCCTTTGGCTCATGCGCATCTTCTACGCCATGTCCCGCCCGGTCATCAGCCCCTGCGACGACTACGTGGAAATTCTCAAGAAGCAGCTGAAGGTCCCGGCAAACAAGATCGTAATGCTCCCCCGCGGGCTCCCGCTCGACCAGTTCGACCCGAGCTGGGCCGGCAAGGGAACCTGGGAACGCTTCAGCGAGAAAAAGGCCGTGCGCTTCCTGTTCTGCGGACGCATTTCCAAGGAAAAGAACATCCCCTTCCTGAACGAAGTGTGGAAGGAGTTCGCCAAGCGACACGACGACGTGCAGCTCATGTTCGTGGGTTACGGCTGGTACCTCGAAGAACTCAAGGTTATCTACAAGGACAATCCGGAAGTCCTGTTTGCCGGTGAACAAGGCGGCGAAACGCTTGCCGGCCTCTATGCCGACGCGGACTACCTCGTATTCCCGAGCACGACGGACACCTTCGGCAACGTGGTCGTGGAAGCGATGGCCAGCGGCACACCCGCCGTGGTCAGCGACTTCGGCGGCCCCAAGAGCATCGTCAAGGAAGAATCCTGCGGGTTCATCCGTCCGCTCGACAAGAACGCATGGCTCGAAGCCCTCGAGAAGTGCTACGACCTCAAGAAGAACCACGCGGACGAATACGAAGCCATGAGCAAGCGCGTGTTCGACAAGAGCCGAATCTACACGCTCGAAAATGCGGCCAAGGCCCAGTTCAAGTACTTCCGCCAGCTCAAGAAGGAAGCCTACGGAATCTAGCCTTGCAGGAAGACCTACAAAAAGCCCTCAGGGCATGGTTCAAGAAAAACGCTACGGAACTTCCGTGGCGTCTTTCGGATTTACAAAAAGAACGCGATCCCTACGCCGTCTGGATCAGCGAGACCATGCTGCAACAGACGCAGGTGTCCACCGTGCGCGATTATTTTGTGCGCTGGATGGAGCGTTTCCCGACTGTGGAAAAGCTGGCCCAGGCCGACGAGGCCGAAGTGTTCCGTTACTGGCAGGGGCTGGGCTATTATAGCCGCGCCAGGAACATTCTCAAGACCGCAAAACTTATCGCCGAGGCCGGGGGCAAATTCCCGGAAACGCGCAAGGAACTCGAGGCGCTCCCCGGAATCGGCGCATACACGGCGGGGGCAATCTTAAGCCTGGCGTACCACAAGCGCGAAGCCATCCTGGACGGAAACCTGGTCCGCATATTCAGCAGGCTCTACGAGCTCGCCTTCTTGCCCATAGGCAAGAAAGAAAGCGAAACGTACTGGGGCTACGCAAGAAAATGGGCGGACGCGCCCAAGGGCTACATGCACAACGAAGCCCTCATGGAACTGGGACGCACCGTATGCAAGGCGAAGAACCCGCAGTGCGGCGGATGCCCGCTCGCGGTGGCGTGCCAGTCCTTCAAGGATGGCCGGATCCCGGAATTTCCGCCCACAAAGAAACGCACGCAGAAGGACTGGCACGGCACGGTGCTTGTCGTAGAAAGCACCGACGGCAAGATCCTTGCCGTCCGCGGCGGGCAGGCATTCCTCGAAGGGCAACTATCACTCCCCCATTTCGAAAGCGCAAAGACGGCCACCGCGGGGCTCCCGGCAAAGGCGGAGACCTACGTCAACGCGGACGACGTCAAGAGCGTCACCGCTTGCGGAAGTTTCCGCCACAATATCACCGTGCATAAAATCGAATGCGACGTGCTGCATGTCATGCTGAAAAAATCCAGCAAGTCCCGCACGCTTCGTGACTCGTATTCCTGGATTCCCAAGGCAAAGGCATCGGAAACGTTCGCCAACAGTTTCAGCCTGAAAGCGCTAGAACGTCTTGCGGACCGTGCAGACAAAGCGTAGCCGGTCGTAGCTTCCGTTCGGAGCCTGTATGGCATCGTCGCTCAAGACATGCAACAGGGTCCCGGTCAAGAAGAGCCCGTACTTCGGGAAACGCTGTTCAAAAGTCGCATCCCAATACCAGTCACCCTTGACGACCATCGGGTTTTGGGAACGCAGGTTCCAGCGAGCATCGCTGCGATAGCGTAACGAATGGGCGATGCGGAAAGTTCCGTTCAACAGCCAATCCCCTTCGAACGCGGCATAGTATTCCACAGGAGAAACCTCGAATTCACGACTCGGGCCCCAGATATGCTCGTAACCGCCCAACGCCGTAAAACTGAACATCTTGCCGTAATCTATGCCAAGCCAGACTTCGCCCGAAAGGCCCTGGATCCATTCGTGGATGCGTCCAACATCGCCATACCTATAAGTCAATACCTTGTCTTCGACAAACCCCGTCGTATCGAACGTTTCCGCTCCATATTCAAGCCAGCCCGCGACACGCGCCCCCAGGCGGAACACCGAAAGCGAATCCTCGACACGCACATACAGTTCATGCATCTGCATACTTCCATCGGCAGCAAGGCTTATCGTATCGCCGTCAAAGTATTCCTCCGTATCGGCGATCGGATTCAGGCGCGTCCCGGCGACATTCTTTTCGCCAAGTATCAATCCCAGACGAGGCATGGGATCGGTCTTGTACTCAATGCTGTCCTGCAAGAGCCAATCGCGATTGTTCACGCCCAACATCGCATCCAAAGTAACTTGCGCTACCGGAGCAAAACGTATTTGCGCAAAAGGCCATACCACCAAATCGTCTTCCAATCCGGTATAGACCGTTCCCTCGTCTTCCACGGTGCGGAACTGCACGCCGGCACCGAACCAAAGCATGCCATCCTTGCAAAGTTTGCCGCAGCGGTAATACGCCGACCCGTTCCATTCCGTACGAGTTCCCGATTCCGATTTTCGCTTGTTCTGGTATTCGGCGTTTTCGTAAGCAAGACTCAACGAAAGGTCCTGCACGTCAACACGCGCTTCCACTCTCGGGGAATAATGCACCGGAATCCACCGGGAACTTTCCCCGAACTCCCACATGTATTCCTCGCCCGCCAAAACAGACGCTTCCACGCCATGGCCGGTATAGCCAAGCCCGCCATACGCCGTACTGAACATGGGCCAATTCTCGCCAAACCAGGCGAAACTGCCATCTACCTGCACATTACGGGTTCGCATCGACTCGTCGGAATAGTGATCCACCTGGAACAGGCGCGCCGTGGCCCAGAGCCCCATGAACGCTGAAGAACGGAAACCGCCTTCTAGAATCGGAGTCCTGTTACTCGGACGATCTTCCTTGCTGTATAGAGGATCCTGGTAAATCATGTCGCCGAGTTCATTGCCCGTACGCAGCCATAGCGAAGGCTCGTGCGGAGTCCAGCTCGGAGTCTCGGACAAGCGATTGAACAACAGGCGCATGCGCAGCTTTTCGGGAGTCCAGAGTTCGCTTTCGGAATGGATACCGCCAGCACCGTTCTCTCGGTCAAAAACATAGGTCGGCGAACCCACCAGGAACGTGCCGTCATCGCGGGTGACAGCATCCATGCCTTCGGTCTCGGGCTCAATCAAAGCAAACGCGGGCAAGGCCGCAAGGCAAACGGAAGCAAGCATTTTATGCAAGGACGTCGTAAACATTACCACAACCTCCATTCAGCATAAAACCCGGCCGACAACATGTTGGAACGTTCCGGCAATGTCCAAAGTTCTTCCCAAAGCATGTCAAAGCCTATCCGCAGCCGCTCGTATTTCAGGAACGGGACATTCAGATGGACAAAATAACCGAACTCGGTCTCGTTGTCCACGAGCGTGCCTCCCGGTTGGTCGAAATCACGCTCGTCGCCTTCGTCGGCTCGGCTCCAGTTGCAGATAAACCCACCCCCGACCATGACCGGACTAATCAGGCGCCCATGCCAATCCAGGCCAAGGCGGCCCATCGCCTGGTGGACACCCGGATACGGGACCTCCTTAATGCGGCTCTTGAAATACGTGTAATCGAAATGAAGAATGCCGTCAAAATTTTCCCAGTAGGAATAACGGAGCCCCATCCCCACAAAAAGGGAATTCTCGACAGCATCCATCAAGTCTCCCCAGGGGTAAATCTCGCCCCCCTGAATCGACACGGCGACATGGGAGAACGCGACATCGGACGGAGTCTTCGCCACGGTATCCTGAGCGGGAGATTCCGCGGCAAGGCTGCACGCAAAAGAAAGCAGCGCGACAGCCAGAGTCTTCGACAAAGCTTTCACGAAATCCATCTAGGCCTCCCCGACAAGTTCCAGGGCTTGCGCAAAGAACCCGTCAAAACGCGGATCGTTTTTCCCGGGCAATACCGGTTCGCCAGCCTTCGCAAATTCGGGATGTCCCTTAAGGAATTTCGCCACGACCTGCGTCGTTTCCATAGGATCCGGGCTGCACGTCGCATACACGAGACGGCCGGAAGGTTTCAAGAAACGGGCGGCGCTTTCCAGAATGCGGAGCTGCAAACTGGCCAGCTCCTTGAGCGATTCCTGCGTAAGGCGGTACACCGATTCCGGACGGCGAGCGACAACGCCCATGTTGCTGCAAGGGACGTCGAGGAGGATGCGGTCGAATTGAGGTTCGGGGCTCGAGGCTCCAGGTTCGAGGGGAGAAAGATGAGGAGCGAGGGCGTCGACGCAGGCGATTTTCACGTTCGTAAAGCCCAGGCGGTCCATCAGGTCCTTCATCTTTTCGAGGCGGTGTTCCGAGGAATCGGTCGCCAGAATTTCGAGCGAAGGATCCATCTCGGCAAGGAGAGCCGTCTTCCCGCCGGGTGCCGCACAGGCATCCCACACACTCATTCCCGGCTTCACATCCAGAAGCTTCACGACCTCGTAGGCGGACGGGTTCTGGAAACTGATCTGCCCTTCGACGAACTCGGGCGAAGAAAGGATAGCCTTCACACCCGCGTCATGCGGCAATTCGACAAAGCGGTCGTAAAGGATGGAGGCACCGGCAATTCCCAGGCGCTGCACGATTACGGGAGCGCTCGTCTTCCGCAGGTTCACACGGAGCCATTCGGTGGGGCGTTCCAGCGTGGCCTTGGCCATCGACTCGGCGACATCGCCGCCATAGATATCGAACCAGCGGCGCACAATCCACTCGGGCACGGAATTCTCGATCGAGACACGGCGGATCCGCTGCGGAGGGAGCGCCGGGGCACCAGACTTGCGCGCGGCCCTGAGCACGGCATTCACGAGGCTTGCAGCCCCGTTACCGAGATTTGCGGACCTTGCCAAATCGACACTCGAGTTGATCGCCGCATAGTCGGGCACTTCCATGAAGAACATCTGGAAAAGCCCCATCTCGAGGACTATCTTCACCTCGAGCGAAGGCATCCTCTTGGTCAGCGTCTTTATAAAATATTCCAGGTACAGGAGCCTGCGGCAAACGCCCAGCGCAATCTCCATGGCAAACGGGGAAAGCCCGCTTTCCTTGATAAACGCGCCGTCCTTCTGCCAGAGCAACAGGACGCGGTAAGCCTCTTCACGTTCCGTCAGCAAAATGCAAGTCCCTCGCGTTTCTGGATGCCGCGCATGAAGTCGGCAACGGGCATCGGCTTCTTGCCTTCGGCCTGGATTTCAAGCACTTCGAGCACGCCTTCGCCAGTGCCTACAAAGAAACGTCCGCCGTTAAAGGCGACTTCTCCCGGCACGAGTTTCGGGCCGTTTTCAGGAGTGTCGGTTTTGCGGAGGTACACCATGCGGCCGCCGAGCTTACCGTAGCCGCCCGGCCACGGATTGAATGCACGGATGCGGTTATGGATGGTCAGAGCCGGCAACGAAAAATCGATCAGCCCCTCTTCCTTCTTGATCTTCGGGGCCCCGGAAGCCTGCGCATGGTCCTGCGTCAAGTCCTTCTCGCAACCGCCGTTCAACTGGGCTATCGCATCGTCCAGGGCTTCGCAGCCGGGAGCGACCATCTTTTCGAGCAAGGAGGCCGTAGTGTCCTGGTGGTCGATAGCCACCGTGCGCTGGGCTAGAATCGGACCGTGGTCCATCTTCTCGTCCAGGCGGAAAACCGTCACGCCCGTTTCCTTGAGCCCGTCGGCAATCGCCCTCTGGACAGGAGCGGCACCGCGGTATTTCGGAAGCAGGCTGCCGTGCACGTTCACGGCACCAAAGCGCGCCACGCCGAGAATGTTCTTCGGCAAGATGGAGTACGCGACAACGACAAAAAGGTCCGCGCCGAACTTGCGGAGGTCCGCCTCGAATTCGGGGGAATGCAAGTCCATCGGCTGCAACACGGGCAGTCCATGATTCTGGGCGGCCACCTTCACGGGAGGGGCAGTCAACACACGCCCGCGACCCGCAGGCCTGTCCGGTTGAGTCACGACAGCAAGAACTTCGTTATCGGAAGCAACAAGGTGCTCCAGGAAATGTGCCGCAAAATCCGGCGTACCCATAAAAACAATCTTCATGAGGTGAAATATAGGAAATAGGAGAGCAACGGATATTTGCTAAATTTGGCGCATGCCCATTCTTGTTCAACTGATAGTGATACTGGGAATCTGCCTCGCCGGAGACCTCCTGCACCAGCAAGTAGGCGTCCCCGTTCCCGGGAACATCCTCGGGATGCTCATCCTGCTCCTGTTGCTCTGCTTCAAGGTCATCAAGGTCGACCACATCAAGGAAACCAGCGACTTCTTTCTCAAGAGGCTCCCCTTTTTCTTCTTGCCGCCGAGCATCGGCATCATGGTCGCAGGCGACGAGGTGCTCAGCCAGTGGCCCCTCCTGCTCATCCTCTGCATAGCGCTCACCGTCGTCACGATGGCCGTCACCGGCTGGACGGTGCAGCTACTCGCCCACAAGCGCAAAGAACAGAACACCCCCAGCCACTAGAGTCCAAGATGTCCACCCCACTTTTCGGCATACTCCTCACTCTCATCGCATTCGAATGCGGAGTGGCGATCCACAAGAAGTTCAGCCACTCGCTAGTCAACCCGCTCCTGATCGCGAACGTGCTCATCATCGCCTTCCTGTGCGCAACGGGAATCAGCTACGACACCTACAAGGTCGGCGGCGACTACATCTCGTTTTTCCTTGGTCCCGTTACCGTCGTGCTCGCCGTTCCCCTCTACAAGCAAATCCAGAACCTCAAAAAGTACTGGCTGCCCATACTCACGGGCATCTGCGTCGGAAGCCTCACCAGCATCTTCTGCGTCATCGCATCTTGCAAGCTGTTCCACCTCAGCGAGACGCTTACTTTGTCCATGATTCCCAAGTCCATCACCATCCCGATGGGCTCCGTCGTCTCCGAACAAATCGGGGGCATCCCGAGCATCACCATCATCGCCATCACGATCACGGGAATCACGGGAGCCGTGACCGCGCCAATCGTCTGCAAGGTTTGCCGCATCAAGAATCCCGTCGCCCAGGGTACGGCCACAGGGACAGCGAGCCACGCCCTCGGCACATCCACCGCGATGACCATGGGCGAAGTCCAGGGTGCCATGAGCAGCCTATCCATCGGCATCGCAGGAGTATTCACAGCGTTTGTCGCACCTGCCATTTTGCACTTTTTGCAATAGAATAGGCGACCTTAATGCCGCCAAATATAACCGCCGTTGGCGATTAAATGGCCGTTCAAGTAAACCTGGCGACCGATTCGCTCGGCTTGCTAGTCCTGGCGCTACTTTGTAGCGCAGGACTTTCGGCTCGGTCATGTCCAAACAAGTTTGGTCGTGACCCTCGCCTTGCTAGTCCTTAAGGCAACGAACTGAGTACCCGTAGTACTTGGTGCCTTCGAACAGGCCCGCACCGTCGTAGTTGTAGCCCAAGTACATGCCGTACGCGCTGTTGCTATTGTTCTCAGTAGAATTCCAGAAGTACGCGCGATCGCCCTCGTAGAAGTAATTCACAAAGTTGCGCCTGACGCCAGCAGGTAACGCCGAGAAGGAATAGGTATCCGAGCCGTTGCCACTAGTCCCATCATCCTTATCATTCCAGTCTTCCGTGGACTTTAGCATCTTTCCTGCCGTTTCTATTCCCCCTACGGCATCGATCAGGGCATTCCATTCCGTGGTATCGGGCAGGTGCCAGCCGTCAGGGCACACGCCACGAACATAGCCAGTGTCGAGGTTGCATTTTTTGTCCCAGCCGCATTCTTCTTCCGACTTGCCAACTGCAGTGGCCCAAGTATAGAGCCGGCCATACTTTTTGCAATTGTCCTCATCGTCATCATAACAGTAACTATCTGCTGCAGTCTCGTAATTCAAATTTTCCGCCATCCAAGTTTCGGAATAACCAGCCCCCTTGATGGTCGTCATTTTGTAAACCTGCTCCGATCCATCACCGAACTTTGCACAGAACTGTTTGTCCGGATTGTAAGCTTTACCGTCACACTTGGGCAAAGCCTCACCGGCCTCGGCCACCTGAGTAATCTCAGTGGTATTCTCGTCACCGCAGCCGACCAGGAAGGCAACGCCAGCAGTCAAAACAACACTCGAAACAATAAGTTTCCACATCTTTTCTCCTTAGGAAGTGGTTGTGCGTTAAATTTAAAGTTACATAATTTTACTTTTTTTTCAACACACTCTTTTCACTATGATATAGGAGATCCCCGCCTACGCGGGGATGACAAAGTGAGGGTATAGCGAGGATGACATAGCGGAAAGGTCGCGGGGATGACAAGGAAGGGATGCGGGTACGCCCCCGTTGGCGGGCAGGGGACAGTCCCCCGTCTGTATGTATAGACGTTTTTGCGGGGAAAATTTTCCGGGAATTTGAGGTAAAAAGATGTTTTCGGCGGGCAAAAAAAAGGTTCACAGGTGGTTTTCTGTTTATACAGAAAAAGGCAGCCTTAATGC
>CAMZDZ010000006.1 GCA_947305535.1 uncultured Fibrobacter sp. | reverse complement strand
GACCATGATTTCGAGGTTGCTCTGTACAATGATGGCGCCATTCGGATTCATAGGGTGCCAAATTTAGTAAAAAAAGTGGCTAGATGCTAGGTGTGGGATGTTAGACGAGAGTAAAGGCTCGAGGTTCGAGGTTCGAGGTTCGAGGCTCGAGGAAAGGTGAGCTAGGCGCGGGGCTCGAGGGATGGAGGGATGCTTGTTGTGAAATGTGAAGTGTGAAAAAAATCCCGTTTCCGAGGAGGAAACGGGACTTTCGAGCCACCCAGCAGATTTGAACTGCCGACCTGCTGATTACGAATCAGCTGCTCTACCAGCTGAGCTAGAGTGGCATAGCGGCGCAAAAGTTAGTAATAAGGCGCCCTTTTGTCAAGATTGGCTGACAAAGGAACTTTTTTTTTCTATGATTGGGTCACAATTTTCTAAAATGGACGTCAATTATGGCTAACGAATCTACAAATAACAATTCTGAACTCAAGGAATTTTTTGTTACTCACGGTACCAAGCTCGGTATCGTTTTGGTCGTCATCATGGCTATCGTCGTGGGTGTCGTGCAATATAACGAATACCGCAAGGGAGCCCTTGACGCCCAGGCCGAAAACCTCGGTCTCGGCATGACGTACCTCTATGCAGGCGAAAAGGACAGCGCCCTGGCCGAGTTCGAATCCAAGATGAATTCCGGCAAGCTCGAAGGCCTCGCCTTCGCCAAGGCCGCCCTCTACAGCGCAAACATCAAGTACGAACGCAATGATTTCGATGCCGCCGAGGCCCTGTTCCAGAAGGCCCTCGACAAGGCCGGTTCTTCTGCCCTGGTCCGTTCCGCCGCGATGCACGGCATTGCCTCCGTGAAGATGGAAAAGGGTGACTACACCGCCGCTGCCGGTCTCCTCGAAAAGTTTGTCAGTGAATTTGGCAAGCGCACGGGTGACCTCAAGGACCGCTACGAAAAGGACGAACCGATCGACGAGACCCCGATGGTCGCCGACGCCATGTGGAAGCTCACGCTCGTCTACGACAAGCTGGGCCAGGCCGACAAGGCCAAGGCTACCGCCGAACGCCTCCTCAAGGTCTACGGCGACAACATGCAGTTTGCCGACAAGGCGTCCAAGTTCCTCGGAAAGTAATCCTTACTTGACTTTTGGAAATTCCCCGGCCCGGCCGGGGATTTTTTTGTCTCTGGAAATTACCCGTGTGCAAACGCCCAGCCGATGGCGAAGAGGGCGAAGTAGGCGACAATCCAGAAGATGTCCGTGGCGACGACCGGCGCCCCCCAGCGCAAGCTCTTCTTGCTCGGGATGAACCCGCACAGGAGACCTGCGATGAACCCGTAGAGGTGGGCGAGGATGTCGGCGTGCTCGCCCAGCCCGACAAACGTGGCGAGCGAGGCGGCCCCGCAAAGCGGCGCGAACCGGCGCAGCAGCCCGTGGCTTTCCTTGGGCATCAGGCGGAACTCCATCACGGAGAGCGCGCCGATGGCGGCGAAGACGAACGTGGAAAATCCCAGGCTGCGGAAGTCCGACTGGACGGTGGCCGCGACGCAGAAGTTCGCAAGCGCGCTCGACACGGCGAGGAACGGGACCACCTTCGCGAGCGAAATCCTGTAGCTCATCATGCTGAGCACGAGGTAGCCCGTGAGCAGGTTGCCCCCGAGGTGCCTCGAGTCGCCGTGCAGCGTGAGCGCCGTGATGCAGCGCCACCATTGCCCGTGGAGCACCTTCTCGGCGTCGGAAAGGCCTTCGCCCTCGATGCCGGGAACGATGCCGGAGAACTGGACCAGCGTGACTGCCGCCGGCACGAGCAGGACCCAGATGGGCTGGAGGCTCGCCTTGAGCGGGAGCGGCTCGGTGGGCTCCCTGGGCGGGTTCTCGCGGTGGTAGAGCCTTATCTGGAAGCGTGCGCGCTTCTGGTCGTCGAGGTCGACGAATATCTGGAAGGGCCCGTCGGGGGAGTGATCGAGCCGGTGCGTGATCCCCTGCGACAGGAGGACGAGGCTCTCGTCGCGAATTTGTTTGTAGCCGCCTTCGCTGATGCGCACTTCGGTCGGCTCGATTTCTTCTTCGGGGGGCTGCGGCGCAGTTGTTTGCCCTGCTGCCGGTTCCGGCGTAATAGGTTGTGCTGTGGCCCGTTGTGCCGTAATAGGTCGTGCTTCGGGCGTCGGTTGCGGTTCAGGCATGGCCGGGATTTCCGGTATGCTTGGCATCTCTTGCGCCGGGAGCGGCTCCTGCTCTTTGCTGGCTGGCGGTGCTGTGGGCCTGCGCCTGACCATGGGACTCATGAACCTGGGCATGCTAACCTACCTTTGCCGCGGATGTCATGGCGAAGCGCCCGTCCGCCGTCTTGCATTCGGCGCGGAGGTAGGCGTAGTCTTCGAAATCCATCGTGATGTCGGAAGAAGCGCGTGCCAGCACCATGCTGTGCATGTCCACGACTTCCTTGTCGGCGATCTTGCCGTCGAGTTTGCGCTTCCTGCCGAAAATGCGGATGTAGCGGAAGCAGCCGCCCATGTCGTTCGTGCAGCGGGCGTGGAAATGGATGCGTTTGCCGTCGCGTTCCCACCAGAGCGCCGGGCCGTCGGTGATGTAGCAGTTGTCGCCCGCGAACGCCTCGTTCAAGCTTTCCAGCGAAAGCCCGTCCCTGGCGCCTTGCTTCTCGAGCCCCGCGCCTCGTCTCTCGTCTCTCGCCTCTCGTCTTTCGTCTAAATCAACTTCTCTCTCGTCTCTCGTCTCTCGTCTCTCGTCTAATTTCACCACCGTCCGAACTTTCCCGAACACGTGGTCTCTCGAATACTTGAGCGTGAGCAGCGGGAACCCGACCGCCGTGGTGTCGTTCAGGTCGCCATGGGCGTCGTTTCCGCCGATGGGGAGCAAGTAGTTTTCCTTGCCGAGTTCGTTTATCCAAAATTCCCTGCCCAGCATGAACCCTTCGTCCCGCATCCCGTTCCAGAACTGGATGCCGCGTATCTTGTGCGCCGCGTCCAGGTTCAGGTCCTTGTGGCTCCAGTAACCGCGGCGGAATACGAATTTCTCGATGATTCCCATCGGTTGCAGGGGGTGTGCCGCGAAGCAGTGGGCTTTTGTCACTTTCAGGTGGTCCGGGATTTTCCGGGTGGGCATGTTGTCGAGCCAGTAACGCCCGCAGTCGCCGAGGCCCGGCAGGTATTCGTCGGGAGCGAGGACCGTCATGTGAACGTTTTCGCCCTTGGAGTTCCCCGCGGAGACTTCCTCGCCGGCAAGCAGCAGCGGGTAGCTTTCCGGGAGCGCTGTAATTTCGTCCCTGAGCGCCTGGAACCTGGGCGCAGGCGATTCTGCCTCGCGCGTGTAGTCCTCGGCGGTGAAGGCGAAGTCGTAGGCGTGGTCCGTGCAGCACACGAAATCGAGGCCGACAGCCTTTGCGGCCTGTTGGAAAACCTTGGGGGTGGCGCCGAATTCCACGTGGTCGGCGGAGTAGTGCGTGTGGCAGTGCATTTCGCCTGCTGCGTATCCGGGCGCCTTCGGGAGCTCCTCAGAAAGCACTTGCAGGGTGAGCGGCTCGGCCCGCAGCCCCGGCAGGCTCCAGCGCCTGAACGTGCGCACCTTCCCGTCGGCGATGCGCTTCGCCGTGAACTCTACGTAAATGCAGTAACGGCCCGGCTGAATCCCTTCGAGCGGGATGGGGTGGAACTCGAAACCTTGTTTCGCCTCGATGTCGAGCGGGATCTCTCGCACGTCCCATGCGGATCTGGGGGCGTCCTGCGCGGCGATGGTCACCTTGGCCCGTTCCAGTACGACGGGGAAGCGGTTCGCGTCACGCACGACAATCCAGAGCACGGGTGTTTCCCCGGGAACGGCCTGGAAAGCCATGTCCGCGATGATTTCGGGCCAGGGCCTGAACAGGAGCGACCACGGCAACTTGAACTTGAAGTGCGTCTCTGCGTAGTGCAGCTTTTCCCAAGGTGCGAAAATCATCAGGGCCCCGCGTTTTTCGTCGAGGTTTCAGTCGCTTTTTCTTCTTGTTTCTTGGGTTCGCTTTTTTTGTCGGTCACAGGGGGCGGCACGGAATTTGCCGGTGCCGGCGCACTTGCAGCCGGGGCCTGGGCTTTTGCTGCCGGGGCGGGGGATGCCGCCTTTGCCGCCGTGTCCGCCTTCGCAGGTGCAGTTTTGACGGCCGCCGTGTCGGTTGCGGGGCTCTTGGTCGTGTCGGCCTTCGCAGGCGCTGCATTGGTGGCCGCCTTCGCTGTGTCAGCCCTTGCCGTATCGGCTTTTACCGTGTCGGCTGCTGATTTGGTTGTGTCTGCGGCAGCCTTGGTCGTGTCGGCTGCCTTCGTGGAGTCGACGGTCGCCTTCGACGAGTCTGTCTTTGCCGTGCTGGCGCCTTTTTGGGTGGAGTCGGCCTTGGCGTCTTTTCCCGTCTTGCCCGTGTCGGCTTTCTTGGGCGCCTTGGTGCTGTCGGTTGCCGTGGAGTCGGCAATCTTGGGGTAGTTCCACAGGCCGAAGCCTATGCGGATCTGCATCTGCAGGCCGCCGACATTCCACTTGGCCTTTTCCGTGGGGCCGTCCGGCACGATGTCCGCGAAGCTCTTTTTCGACTTGACGGGGATGGAACTGTAGCCGATGTCGCCGAACACGTTGAGTCCCTTCCAGCTGGTAATCAGGTAGCCGATGCTGAATCCGAAACCGCCTCCGTAAAGGGGCGTTTCCGCGTCAATTTTTCCCCATGACGAATAAATTTCTGTGCCGGGCAGGACCCAGTACCAGCGGACGGCCACGCTGAACAGGCTTTCTCCGGAAAGGGACATCAGGTTCTTGGGTATGCCGAGTCGGTATTCCAGGAACAGCGGCATGCCCTGTATGGTGTATTCGTAGTTGTGCGTCTTGTTCTTCCTGTCGGTCAGGACGACGGATTCGTGGTCGTATATGAACGAGAGCCCGACGCTGAGGAAGTTGTCGCGGATGGGCTGGAACTGTAGCCCGCCGCTGATGGGGAAGCAGAAGTTCACCTTCTGGAAGTCCTGCTTTGCGACGGTGAGCGACTCGCTTTCGGTAAGCGCCTGCCTGTAGAATTCCCTGTAGATGGTGTCTACGGTGTTCTGGAAGTATTCGCGTTCCTCGAAACTCAGGAACGAGATGGCCGGCTGCAGGAATATGGAAATGCGCCCGTTGTCGTGTTCCACTTTGTCCGCATCCGCAAAGACCATTGCCGCAAAGAGCAATACGCAGAGTACAGTCTTCAGAAACACCGGCCTTCTCATCTTGGACCTAGTTTGTCATTTCCTTTTCTTCTTTCTGGACGCGGTTCTTTTCGGCGTCCTTCTTCAGCTTCTTTTCGAACTTGGCTTCGGCCTTCGCGATGCTCTTTTCGGTTTTTTCGATCTTCTTCAGGACGTCCTTGTCATCGGCGTTGTCGGTGCGGGCGATGTTGAGGTAGGAGCGTGCCGCGTCGAACTGGTCGAGCTCGGTGTACGCCTCGGTAATCATGAACAGTGATTCCTGGCGGCGCTTGGACGAGGGATACTTGTCCAGGAATTCCTTCAGGTAGATGACCGTCGCCTGAGGCTTGCTCATGCGCATGTAGAGGCGTGCCGTCTGGAACTCCTTTTCGGCCATGCGTTCGATGAGCTGCGCGTAGTAGTAGTTCACCGAGTCGCGGAGCGGCGTTTCGGGATAGCTGTCGAGATAGCGCTCGAAGTCCTTCATCGCGGTGGTGGTGTTGCTCTCGTCGCGGGAAACCTTGAATTCCATATTGTACGAGGATACTGCCTTGCGGTATGCCGCCGTTTCCGCGAACGGGGAGCCGGGGAAGTTCATGACGAAGCTGCCGTACTCGCCACGGGCCTCTATCCATTCCTCGAGATTAAAATAGCTTTCGGCCAACAGGAACTGGCTCTTTTCCATGTAGCCCGTACCGGCACACACGGAGAGGATGTCTTCCAGCTTGTCCTGTGCGCGCCCGTATTTCCCTCTCTTGAACAGGTCCTCGGCGACTTCATATTTCTCGCGGCAAAATTCGGTGTGGGTCTTTTTGCCTTTGCCGGAATCGGCGCAACCGATAAGGAGCGCCGTGCCCAAGAAAATCGGGAAGAAGAGAGTGCACTTTTCAAATACGTTCATTTTTTTTTCTTTGGTTAATTCTACTTTTGGGATGTAAAGTAGAAAAAAGAAGACCGACAGAAAAATGATTTTAGTCCGCTATGTCTTGAAAGAGCTGATTGCGCCCTTCCTGGCGTCTCTTTTCGGCATCACGTTTTTGTTCGTGGTCGATTTTCTCGTCAAAATATTGGACAATGTTCTTTCGAAGGGCCTGCCCGCTTCCACGGTCCTTGAAATCTTCGTGTTGAACCTTGCCTGGATGCTTTCCCTCTCCATCCCGATGGCCGTCCTCGTGTCGTGCCTCATGTCGTTTGGCCGCATGTCGGGGGACCAGGAAATCACTGCGGTGAAGGCCGCCGGCGTCTCTCCTCTTTCCCTGATCCGTCCCGTGTTTGTCGTGGGCGTGCTGCTCTCGGTACTCCTCATGCTGTTCAACAACTGGGTGCTTCCCGAGGCCAACCACCGCTCCGTCGAACTGATGAACGCAGTTTCCCGCAAGAAACCGCACGTGTTTATCGACGCGGGCAAGCTGATTACGCAGTTTCCGGACGTGCAGCTCTGGGTGAGCCGCATTGACCCGTCGTCGGGAACGCTCTACGGAATCCAGGTGTTCGAACTGGAGCACAAGGGCCCTCCGAGAATCGTGTACGCCGACAGCGCCTCGATGGAATACGTCGATAACGGCGCCACGCTGATGTTCAAGTTGCGCAGTGGCGAAACTCACGTGGTCGACGCGGATGATCCCAGCAACTACTTCCGCATCCGGTTCTTCGCGCAGGACCTTGCCCTCAAGAATGTGGACGACCGACTGGAACGCCGTAGCCGCAGTTACAGGAGTGACCGCGAGATGCCGGTCGAGATGATGCTTGACGTGGTGCACGACGCCGAGGCCCGGTATGACACCGCCCTTACCGACGCGAAGGCGAGGAGGCTGTCGTCGCTGCAGGAACTGCGCAACCGCCTTGAGCAGGATTCGATTGTCCCCGCCGAGGCGACGTCTTCCTATGCGAGTGACGATACCAGTAAAGTGCGCCGCGCCCTTTCCAGGATCCGCATGAGCGAGGTATCCGTGCTCAGGACGACGGAACGCCTGTACAGCCGCATGGAGACCGAGAAGAAGCGTTCGGCCCAGTATCTCGTGGAAATCCACAAGAAGTTCAGCACGTCCGCGGCCTGCCTTGTCTTTATCCTTATCGGCGCCCCGCTCGGCATCATGGCCCGCAAGGGCGGCATCGGTACGGGTATCATCTACAGTCTTGCCTTCTTTGTCATTTTCTGGGTCTGCCTTATCGGCGGCGAAAACCTGGCGGACCGCCTGATTATTTCCCCCGAACTGGCCATGTGGGCCCCGAACATCATTATCGGAGCCTTTGGCGTGTTCATCACGATCGCCATGATCCGCGACCGCTTCTCCGGGGATTCCAAGTTCTTCCGCGCAATCCGCAAGGTGGGTTACCTGTTCACGTTTATCACCAAGAGGTTCGGATGAGATTCCCGCGGTACCTTGTCTGGAATTTCGTGAAGATGTTCCTCATCGTGGTAATCGGGGCGATCCTCGTTTTCGCGTTGATCGATTTCGTGGGCAACATCAAGACCTGGCTTGCCCGCGACATGAAGGATGTGGGCGACTACTACCTGAGCTACCTGCCCTACATGTTGTACCTGATATCGCCGGTGGCGCTCTTTATCGCGGTCATCGCGTCCGTGGGAAACATGGCGCGTCACCTCGAGATGTGCGCGATGCAGAGTTCCGGGCAGAGCCCCTTCAAGACGCTCTTGCCGATATTCCTTATCGGCATCCTGGTTTCCGTGGGTTCGTACGAAATGAGCGAGCTGTGGCTGCCCGACGCCAACCACAGGCGTTTCGAGATCATGGAGACGAATGCCCAGAAGCGCAAGAATCCGCGAATCAAGGAGAAGCAGAACTTCACGTTTATCGACAACGAGAAGGCGAGCTGGTATTTCAAGTTCTATTCGGGTTCCAAGAAGATGGGGCGCGACGTGGTGCTCCTGCTCCGTGACGAGGGCCGCTTGGTGGAACGTTATGACGCCCGCATTGTTCGCTGGATCGAGCCGGACAGCAATTCCGCCGGTTATTGGCGCATGGAGCACGGCTTCCACCGGGTGTTCCGCAAGGACGGGACCGTGAGTGTCACTCCGTACCAGAGGGAGTCCCTCCTGAACCGTCTGAACACGCACCCCGACGATTTGATCAATGAACGTCAGCTTTCGGACGAGATGGATTCCAAGATGGTCAAGCAGCGCATCGACGTGCTCCGCCGTTCCGGCGAAGACACCCGCGTCATGGAAACGGCCCTGCATTTCAAACGGTCCGCCCATTGGATGAACCTGGTCGTCCTGCTCATCGGCGCTGCGCTTTGCCACCGGTATAAGCGGTCGGGAGGCCTTTCGCAGAAATTCGGAGTTGGCCTTTTGATTGTGTTTAGCTATTATATTCTTGAAAGAATCGGATTGAAAATGGGCGAGAACGGGGCCTTGACTCCGTTTATGGCTGCGTGGATTAGTCATTACGTTTATGCGTTGCTGGCTTCCGTGATGCTCTACCGTTCATTCCGCTTGTAAGGGGAAAGTTGTATGTCGGATATATTGTTTGTTCTGTCGGGGCTTCTGCTGGGGCTTGCCTTCAAGGGTGGCATGTGGTTGTTCTTGATACCGTTTGCCGGGGTCGCCTGCGCGCTCGCCATCATGAACCGTCCCAGGCTCCCGGGCGGAAAGACCGCGCCCATACCGGTCGTGACTCGCGCCATCCGCGCGACCGGCCTTGTTCCCGCCACGACTCCCGACCTGCGCTCCGAATACAAGGATGTCCAGCAGGAATACAACGAACCGAATTCGACTCTCAAGGTGAACCAGGTCTGGAACCGTGCCGACGCCGACATCGACAAGGCTTTCCACGACATGCTCGTCGGCCTCAGGGGGCTTGTCCCGGCGGCGAACTCCCTGCTCATCCTTTCGCGCGTCAGCTCCAGCGAATGGGGCGTGCGCTCCTTCTACAACGACGGGACCACGCAGATCGCGACCGACATCAAGATTGGCGAGAATTCCGGACTCCTCGGGCAGCTTTTCCGCCCCGGCGTGGACCGCCTGCTCGAAGGGGACCTCACGGGTGGCAAGGCGCTGCTCTACTACCTGGACAACCCGAGTATCAAGTCCATCGTGGCCGTTCCCGTGTTCGACCGCAACAAGAACCGCGCCGGCGCCCTGATTATCGACTCCGTCTACCCGAACGCGTTCAACACCAACACGGCGCTCGCCCTCTCGTACATGGCGAACATCGTCGACATGCTGGGCTACAAGAGCTACGCCTCCGCCAAGAACTATATCGAGCAGCAGCAGTTCAGCGTGCTGTACTACTACCAGCGCAAGTTCTTCCAGACGATGAGCGTCAAGGATATCTATAGGCAGATCTTCGAGTACGTCAAGGAGAACATCCCCTTCGACCGTCTCCTGGTCCTTGCCCTCGACAAGCCGAACGAAGGCGTCGGCCACGTGGTGTTCTGCGACGGCGTGGATTCCGAGCAGTTCGTCAACAAGCCGTTTAGCCTGAACGACAAGGGCATCTGCGTGCTCGCGCTCATGCGCAACCGCTTCATGGAACGCGATTTCAGCAACGGGTTCAGCGAGTACGTACCGCGCATCGACAACCAGGAAAAGCGCAACATGGACTTGCTGCAGCTGCTCGTGATGCCCGTTCCCACCGAGGCGGGGGCCGAGATGGCGGAACTGGCCATCTGTCTCGAGAGCCGTTTCTCGGGCCGTTACTCCGAACACGAGAAGGAACTGCTCAAGGCGTTTGCCGGCGTGGCCGGGTTTGCCTACGATCGCGCCCGCAAGTTCGAACACGGCAAGGACCTCGCCATGCGCGACGGCCTGACCGGGCTCATTAACCACCGCACCCTGCACGAAAGCTTCCGCACCGAGAAGATCCGCGCCGACCGCAAGGGCTACAACATCGGCGTGCTGATGATGGATATCGACCATTTCAAGAAGGTGAACGACACCTACGGCCATCCCGTCGGCGATGTGGTCATCAAGGGCATTGCCGACGCCATCAGCGGCGAAATCCGCAAGGAAATCGACGTGGTCGCCCGTTACGGCGGCGAAGAGTTTGTCGTCGGTCTTATCGATACGACCCCCGAAGGCATGGTCGAGACGGCGGAACGCATCCGCAAGGCCGTGGGCAAGCTCGTGTTCGATGTCCACCAGTCCGAACCGCTCCGCGTGACCGTGAGCATCGGCGCCTATCTCGTGACTCCGGATTTTCACGACATGAAGGCAGCGCTGAACAACGCCGACCAGGCACTGTACAAGGCGAAGGAAGGCGGGCGCAATCAGGTAATCCAGTACAAGCTGGAGCAGTAGCATGTTTACCGTTGTCGACTGGATCGTTCTCGCTGCATATTTGCTCCTCTCGCTGCTGATTGGCCTGTGGGTCTCTCGCGGCAACAAGAACCTCAAGGAATACATGTTCGGTGGCGGTGCCATGCCGTGGGTCGCCGTGGGCATCAGCCTTATCGCGACGTCCGTGAGCGCGACGACGTTCCTCGGCGCTCCTGCCGACGTGTTCGGCGACGACATGACCTTCCTCATGTTCCAGATAGGCGGTCTCCTGAGCATTGTTGTCGTGGGCTTCGTGTTCATCCCGCGCTTCCGTACGGCGGGCATCAACAGCGCCTACGAACTGTTCGAGGTGCGTTTCGGCTCCAGGGCCGTGCGCCGCATCGCGGCCGTGTTCTATTGCCTGCACCTGCTGCTGCGTACCGGCATATTGCTTTACGCTCCGTCACTCGTGCTTGCGCAGATATTGCATGTCGATTTGAAGCTCGCAATTGTCGTGTCGGCGGCGGTGGCGATATTCTATACGTGGTTCGGCGGCATCAAGGCGGTCATCTGGACCGACGTGATGCAGTTTATCGTGTTCTTCGGCGGCGGCATCCTGGTGCTTATCCTGATCGCGAACGCCGTGGGCGGCTTTGGCGAGATGGCGGCCCTTGCGAGCGAGGCCGGCAAGACGCGCTGGTGGAATCCCTCGATGGACATTTCCGACGCCCGTACGCTCATTTCGGCGGGCTTTGCCTATGCCATCCTCGAAATTGCCATCCGCGGTTGCGACCAGCAGTTTGTACAACGTTACCTGAGCTGCAAGGACGTGAAGGCGGCGAACCGTTCAAGCGTCCTCTCGATGGTGCTTGGCTGCGCCGTCTCTATCCTCTTTTACTGGGTGGGCGCCGCGCTCTTTGTCTACTATAAAGTTTCTAAGGTCGGGACGCTTCCCGCCGGTGCCGGACAGAACGACGTGTTCCCCTACTATATAGTGAACAGTCTCCCCGTGGGTGTCACGGGACTGATTGTGGCTGCCATCTGCGCTGCGGCCATGAGCAGTCTCTCCGGAGCGATCAATTCGCTCAGCAACACCTCGGAACGCGACTTCCTCGGTTGGGACGAATCGAGGGGCATTGGCGGCCTCAAGCGTGCCAAGATCTGGACGGCCGTGTGGGGCGTGCTCGGCGTGTTCTTCGCGCTCTTTGCGTCTACGCAGCAGGGAAGCCTCCTCAAGAACGCCTACTTCTTTACCGGACTCTTTACGGGTCCGCTGCTCGGCATGTTCCTGCTCGCCTTCTTCGTGAAGGGACTCAAGAGCTGGCAGGTCATTGTCGCCGTGCTCTGCGGCATGGCGAGCCTCGTGCTCATCCAGGGAATCCCCGCGTTCGGCGTGCCTGCGGTCCTTGGCGGCATTTTCAGCTGGCCCTGGATGCCGTTCATCAGCATGACGACGACCGTTGTGCTCGCGCTTCTTTTCAAGTTCTTTGAAAACCTGGTTGGGCTTTCGACGAAGAAACATTAGTCTAAACGGAAATCAAGGGGGTTGTCGCGATGATTTCAAGGTTCCTGAACATTGTCTATTTAATCGTGTTGATCGTTTGTGTCGCGGTTCTTATCCGTACGGTCAAGGAAGAGCGCGCCATGGTCCCGGCAGGTGCCAACGAGATGGCTACGTTCGAGGTGCCTCGCATCGAAGTGTCCGCCGCCGAATCCAAGAAGTTCGCCGCCGACAAGTTCGAGATGGGTTTTCGGATGGAGCTCCGCGGCAAGGACAAGGACGCCCTTTTCAAACGTTTGTCGCAACGCCGCTCCGTCATCTTCGATAACGCGAAGGCTCTTGAAATTCCGGAGTCGGACGTGGAACAGAACAGCGTCGACATGAGGAAGGAATGGAACTACTATAACGGCCGTCGCGAATTGGCCGGCTACGTGGCGACGCAGCGGTTCGACATTACGGTAAACCGCAAGGCGGATGCCGCTGCCTTGGTGCAGGCGCTTTCTTCCGAGCCGGATATCGAAATCGAACGCACGGCGGCGCTCCTGAAGGACGAGGAATCCGTGCAGTCGGCCGTTATCAAGGCGGCCAGCAAGAAGGCCATGGCGAAGGCCCGGGACTATGCGGAAGGCGTAGGGGCCGGTGTCGGCCGCGTGTTGCTGGTGAAAGCGAACGACGATGGAAGTTCTTTGGGAGCTATCCACTATCGTCGTCACATGGAAAAGGCCGGGTTGCTTGCTGCGAGTGCCATGATGTTTGGGGCCGATGAAAGCGCTGTCGCCGATTCCGTAGTAGTGGAAGCTTCGGTCAGCATCGTTGTCGAACTCAAGTGATTTTTTTCGGGAAAGGTATTGTGACGGGTCGGCTAGCCGCTGGCCCGTTTTTTGTCAAGGTAGTGCTCAAAAAAAAGTCCCTTTTTTGATGAGGCGTTTGCTAAGTATTTGTTCATCACGGAGTTAAAAAACTAGGGCTCCGGTGAGCAGGTTTTGTTATGTTTATGAAATTTTACAATAAATCGCGATAAGTACCGGATTATTACAAAAAAATTATCTTCTTTTCCAAAAAAACATCCAATTGGTCATTTCTTTTATTATCTTAGAGACTACATCTTGTGGGTGTCGAATGGACAAAAGCACAAGATATTGTAATTTTGGAACGTTTTCCAGGGTGGACCACCACAAGAGGACGGACCTGAAAGGAAAGACGATGATTTTAACTGTGAAGAAGCGCGACGGCCGCGAAATGCCGTTCAACATCGAGAAGATTGCCGACGCTATCATCAAGGCATTCCGGGCTTCCGGCGAACTGAACGAACAAATTAAGGCGTCCCAGGACCAGCTGAATTTATTGGGCAGCGATGACGTTTTGAGCAGTACCGCACTCAAGGTCGCTGCCGACGCCGTTGGACATCTCGAAGCCGCGAACAAGACGCAGCCGGACATTGAAGAAATCCAGGACGCCGTCGAAAAGGCCCTCACCGAGGGCGGCTTCTCCGATACCGCCAAGAGCTACATTTTGTACCGCGCCGAGCGCACCCGCATCCGCGAAGTCAATACTCGCCTCATGCACACGCTCCGCGACATCACTTTCAGTTCCGCGAAGGAATCCGACCTCAAGCGCGAAAACGCGAACATCGACGGCGATACCGCCATGGGCACCATGCTCAAGTACGGTAGCGAATCGGCGAAGCACTTCTACACGATGATGATGCTCAAGCCCGAGCACAGCCGCGCGCATTCCGAAGGCGACATCCATATCCACGACCTGGATTTCTACTCGCTCACCATGACGTGCTGCCAGATCGACTTGAAGAAGCTCTTCAAGAACGGCTTCAACACCGGTCACGGCCATCTTCGCGAACCCAAGGATATCCGCAGCTACGCGGCCCTTGCCGCCATCGCCATCCAGTCTAACCAGAACGACCAGCACGGTGGCCAGTCCATCCCGAACTTCGACTATGCCATGGCCGATGGCGTGCGCATCACGTACCGCAAGGCCTACCTCTCCAACATGGTGAAGGCCCTCATCCTCCTCTCCGGCAAGACCGAAGAGGAAATCCAGCCGGTCGTGAAGAAACTCCACACCGAAATGGCCGAGATGGGCATGGTGGCGACTCTCGTTCCGAACGAAAAGTTCCAGGAAGCAGAAGCCCGCGAACTTTCCAAGACCTTCGGCGAAGAAACCGTGAAGAATGCGCAGAAGTTCGCCGAGAAGATGGCTTACGAGGAAACCGACAAGACCACATTCCAGGCGATGGAAGCGTTTGTCCACAATTTGAACTCCATGCACAGCCGCGCCGGTGCGCAGACTCCGTTCTCCAGCATCAACTACGGCATGTGCACCGAACCGGAAGCCCGCATGGCCATCCGCAACCTCCTCCTCACGACCGAAGAAGGCCTGGGTGGCGGCGAGACGGCCATCTTCCCGATCCAGATTTTCCGCGTGAAGGAAGGTATCAGCATGAATCCGGGCGACCCGAACTACGACTTGTTCAAGCTTGCTTGCAAGGTGAGCGCGAAGCGCCTGTTCCCGAACTTCAGTTTCCAGGACGCTCCGTACAACCTGCAGTACTACAAGCCGGGCCATCCCGAAACGGAAATCGCCTACATGGGCTGCCGTACCCGCGTCATCGGCAACAACTACGACCCGACCCGCGAAATCAGCTTCGGCCGTGGCAACCTGAGCTTCACGTCCATCAACCTGCCGCGCATCGCCATCAAGATGAAGTCCGTGGACCTGTTCTTCAAGGAACTCGACCGCATGCTTCAGCTGGTGAGCGACCAGCTCATGGAACGCTTTGCCGTCCAGAGCCGCCGCAAGGTCAAGAACTTCCCGTTCCTCATGGGACAGGGCGTGTGGATCGATTCCGAGAAGCTCGGCTGGGAAGACACCGTGGGCGAGGTCATCAAGCACGGTACGCTCTCCATCGGTTTTATCGGCCTTGCCGAAACTTTGGTGATGCTCACGGGCAAGCACCATGGTGAGTCCGAAGCCTCCCAGGAACTGGGCCTCAAGATCATCGGCCACATGCGCGAATTCTGCGACAGGGAATCCAAGCGCCTGGGCCTCAACTTCAGCTTGCTCGCCACGCCTGCCGAAGGCCTTTCCGGCCGCTTCGTGCGCATGGACAAGAAGAAGTTCGGCATCATTCCGGGCGTCACCGACCGCGACTACTACACCAACTCGTTCCACGTGCCGGTGTACTACAAGATCTCGGCCTTCAAGAAGATCACTCTCGAAGCCCCGTATCACGCGCTTACGAACGCGGGCCACATCAGCTACATCGAGCTGGACGGCGACCCGACGCAGAACCTGGACGCTTTCGAGAAGATCGTGCACCACATGGCAAAATCCGGCATCGGCTACGGCTCCATCAACCATCCGGTCGACCGCGACCCGGTCTGCGGATTCGTCGGTGTCATCGGTGACTGCTGCCCGCGTTGCGGCCGTAGCGAAGGTCATGCGATTTCCCCGGAAAAGATCGAGGAACTGCGCAGGCTTTACCCCGGTATGCCGGTTTTCAAGGGAATCAGGTAAATTTTAAACAAGGAGAAAGAAAAAAATGTCAGAGAAAGAAATGAGCAAGTATGGTGAAGGCATCGGTTTCGAACGCATTCGCCGCATTACCGGCTACCTGGTCGGTACAGTGGACCGTTTCAACAACGCCAAGCGCGCCGAAGTGAACGATCGCGTGAAGCATGGTGTGTAAATGGAACCGAATTATCCGCGTCTTCGCATAGCCGGAATCGAGCCGGAGTCCTTCGTGGACGGCCCGGGCATTCGCCTGACCGTCTTTACGCAGGGCTGTCCGCACCATTGTCCGGGCTGCCACAATCCCCAGACCCACGATTTCGGGGGCGGGCACTTTATTGACCGCGAAGATATTTTGGACATGATCGAGGAAAACCCGCTGCTCGACGGCATCACGTTCAGCGGCGGCGAGCCCTTTGCGCAGGCCGCGGCCCTCGTCCCCCTCGCCCGCGAGGTGAAGGAACGGGGCTACCACCTGATGATCTACACGGGCTACACCTTCGAGCGCCTTATGGAACTGTCGCCCGAGCATCCCGAGCTGTTGGAACTGCTGTCTTTTGCCGACGTGCTGGTCGACGGCCCGTTCGTGCTGGCCAAGCGTTCCCTGGAACTCAAGTTCCGCGGTTCATCTAACCAGCGCCTTGTCGATGTGCAGGAAAGCCTTTCTGCTGGCCATGTCGTGCTGCACCAGATGCAGATCGACGAGATGGCCGAACATCCGGATTGGGCGCTGCATAGTTAGCCAAACCCCGCTTATGTTTTTAAAAAAGATCCCGGTTACGCACCGGGGTCTTTTTTTGTTAAAAAAGTATTATATTAGTCGTATGAACAGGATTATTGTATGTTTGATGTTCGTTCTGCTAGTTTGCGGATGTGCGCAGCGCGAAAACAATAAGGGCGTTTTGCAGAATGGCGCCACGACAAAACCAATGGTTCCTGAAGTTGTCCCTTATGAGCTTGTCGAGGACGAATGGGATTCCTTGTATGTTGCGGACAAGTCTTTTTATGATGACTTGGTGGCTTGTGTATTTGGTAAATCAAATGTGATTATGGCTGGATGTCCATTATCGTTTCATGATACGATGCATGTTATGTTTTATGACACGGGGGGTAAATCTTCAAATGATTCCCTGGAATTGCGATTGGTCCGCATATCGGAGTCGATGAATACAACTGCAGAAACTAAAGAGGTTGATTACGACCCGGAAATTAGGACTACGAAGAAATTAGAGTATGTTGAGATTCCGTTAGTGGAAGAATTCCATTTGTATTTTGCAAGTGGAAAGCCTTTTGCCGTGGAACCATTTTGTGACGAATTCCGCTGTGAAAAATCTTTTATAGAAAGGTTGCGCCTATGCGCCGAAAAAAGCGGTATTTCTTTAAAGGCGATTAGGGTGACTCCTTATTGGGACTAAAAATTTTAGGCGGGCCCTCTTCTCGGGTCCTCGTCGCCTTTTTGTCCCGACCATAAACGGAAAAAGAGCGGGAAAAGGGACGACTCGGCTTCGGGCGCCCGCTGCGCGAGCAGAAGCCTCGCCCTGCGGGCTTAAAGCTTACGCTTCAAGTTCTAAAATTTTTCAGTCATGCTCACGATGTTCGCATGTGAAAAATTTTAGGCGGGCCCTCTTCTCGGGTCCTCGTCACCTTTTTATCCCAGCTAAAAAACAAAAAAAGACGCTTTGCAGCGTCTTCTTTTGTTTTCGAGCGGGAAAAGGGACTCGGACCCTCGACCCCGACCTTGGCAAGGTCGTGCTCTACCAACTGAGCTATTCCCGCGGGGTGCCCCAATTATAGATAATTAAAAACATGTTGTCAAGGGGTATGGAGCGAAAAAATTAAAATTTCTTTCTTTTTTCCCCTCAGTTCGAAAAATCCTTCCTTGTGGCAGAAAAATCCGTGGGGGAGAGGGAGCGGAAGCTTGATGTAGAGGTCTTCCGATATCAGGAAATCCTTCCCCAGCTTGGTGCAGAGGCTCTGGATGCGGCTGGTGGTGTTCAGCACGTCGCCGTGGTAGGCCATTTCGCTGCCGAAGTTTCCGACTTCCGTGGAGATGACCTTGCCGCAGTGTACTCCGGCCTTGAACGAGGGTGCCACCCCGTATTTCTTGAGGAATCTGGGCTTTGTCCTCTCGAGGCAGACCGCGAAGTCGTAGAAACAGTTGATTGGGCGGGCCTTTTTCTTGCAAGCGGACGTTTTCCAGGTGAGGAAAGCTCCGTCGCCGGCGATTTGGTAGATGTCTCCCCGGTTTTCCGCGCAGCAGTTGGAAAGCAGCTTGTAGTAGTCCTTCATGAAGTTGCTGTACTTGACATGCCCCAGTTCTTCGGCGATCTCCGTCGAATGGCGCAGGTCTATGAACATGAATATCAGGTCTTCCTCGACGGGGTCCTGGTATTTGCCGAGGACGGTGTTGATGAACACGCGCGTGCCGAATTTCTTGTGTACCGTGTTCGTGAACGTGAAAATGTGGGCTAGCAGGAACATCAGCGCGATCGTGGCGAGGCATTTGTGCGATTCGAACGCCGCGAGGACTTTTTCGAGCCCCTGTACGGTGATAAGCCTGTTCGCTCCGTCGCCCATTTCCCAGATGAGGATGCAGAGCGCATAGTTGATGCTGATGTTTGTGATAAAGTAGAGCGAACGGATCAGCAGGGCCGCGGTTACGGAACGGTGGTCCATCTCGTCCTGCAGGATGACCACGTCGTAGATGCCGTGCGACAGGCCCACGAAAATCGACAGCTGCAGCATGAAAAACAAGCTGTCGATGTTGAATTCGGCGAACGCCAGCATGCCCAGGGCCGAGCCACCCACGGTCACGAGAATCCATCCCGTGATGTAGTTGCAAATTGCTTTCAATTTGCGTGCTGTCATTCGGCTCATGAACATAGGCTAATGGATAAACAGTGGCAGGCACCAGATTATGAAGATGATGAGGATGTCGACGGAGGATTCCTTGTTGAATAGCAGCGTCGAGGCCAGTAGCAGGACAATGGTGGACAACGTCAGGAACAGGAGAAGGTTAGACCATTTCCTTATCTTTTGGGAAAATCTTGTTAAAAAGTTGCTCACCATATGCCCTTATATAACTAAATTTTTTAGTAAACGAAAGAAAATTTTAAGGTCGGACCCCAAAAATGCGCCAATCGTGTTTTTGCCGGATTTTATCGCGTCCAGAATGGAATAATTATGCTTGGAATCTACATTCACGTGCCCTTTTGCGAGAAAGTCTGCGACTATTGCGATTTCCGCGTGATGCCGTCGTGTTCTTCTGGGCTGTTCAGCGAATATACGGACTTGCTCGTCCGCGAGATGCAGGGGTTCGCGCGCGCGAATCCCGGTGCGCTTGAGTCCGCGGAGACGCTCTATCTGGGCGGTGGGACGCCGTCGCTCTTGCCGGGGGAGAGCCTCGTGCGTGTGTTCGAGTCCCTCCGCGGTCTCGGCGTCGACGTGCCGCGGCTACGGGAAGTCACGATGGAGTTCAATCCGGAGTCCTGCAACGAGTCCACCGTTTCGCTTGCCCGCGAGTGCGGCGTGGGTCGATTCAGCCTCGGGCTCCAGTCGTTCCGTGACGAGATTCTCGAAAGGATCGGACGGCGCCATTCCGTGGAGACCGGCCTCCGCGCGCTGGAACTGCTGTGCTCGCAGCCGGGGATAGAGGTCAACGGGGATCTCATGTTCAACCTGCCGGGACAATCGCTGGAACAGTTCCTGGGCGACCTGGAACGGCTGGCCGGTTTCCCGCTGAATCACGTGAGCTTCTACGGCCTGACGGTGGCCGCCCGGACGCGCCTCGGGCACCGAATTGCGCGCGGCGAGCTTTCCGTGGACGAGGACCTGTATGGCGAAATGTATCTCCGCGGGGCGGAACTGCTGCTGGGGAAGGGCTTCGAACGCTACGAGGTCTCCAACTTTTGCAGGGCTGGCCGTCGCAGTATCCATAACGTGAACTACTGGGAACGCGGCGAATACGTCGGGTTCGGCCCGGGCGCGCACTCCTATTTTCGCGGGTTGCGCTTCAACGCCCCGGAAATTTATCCGAGATGGCGCGAATTTGTCCTTAACGGGATGCCGCGGTCCGGCCTTAGTTTGGATTCGCTGACTCCAGACGATGTATGGACCGAACGAGTCTGGCTTTCCATGCGTCAAAGTGCAGGGCTGGACCTGGAAAAACTCCGTGCCGAGGGCATTTTCCTGCCAGAAAGTTGCTACTCGAAATGGATCGAGAACGGTTGTCTGGAACGGGTGGGGAGCTCCCTGCGGCTTGTTGGCCGCGGCTGGCTGCTCATGGACACCATCGTGACCGATGTTCTAAACGGATATATTCCAAATTGAACTGATTGAGGGTGGAATTTCCCTTTTTTGAACGATTTGGGCGGTTTTCCCGGCGAGTTTCGCGTTTGCCGGAAATCGGTGTGATATTTGCCCCACCTTTGAAAGTAAACGAAATTTATCTTTGCTAAAAGATATATATTGGTACTTGTAGTTTTTTTACTGTTGGAGCACCTGAATGAGACTGCATATCGCGAGCATTCTTAAGTTTTCCGCGTTGTCCTTGCTTTTGGCGGGGACGGGCGCTTTGGCCGATGACACGATCGACTGTATCGACTTTGAAGGTTCCCCGAGTTCCTATTGCCTTTATTCGCGTATCGAGTCCTCGAGACGGTTCAATTTGTACACGCTGGACGAGGGCGTCACTGTCCAGAAGGATTCCCACGGGCTCCCGACCAATGCCAGGCGCAATGTCGATTTTTACGTCTATGCCCCGAAGGCGGACAACGATTCCCTTGAAATTGTCCTGAAGCCCGATACGGCGGTCACCAACCTGATGAAGGTAAATTCCCTGGACTCCGGTTTCCGCTGGTTCGGCGTCTCGGCCTCCTACCCGGTCTTCAATGTCCCGGTCGGCACGCTGACCGACAGGAATGCGGCTCCCCAGATTGTCGCCTACTACAACTTTTACGCTCCGGCCATCCAGTATTGCTGGACTGCTGATTGCGACAGCGTCGTGACGAGCGCTTCCGACCTGAACCTCGACGTGGGCGAATCCACCACGCTCTACGCAAGGGCCTATATCCCCGTCGGTCCCGATTCCGGGGCTACCGATTCGACGCTCGTGAAGAGCTTCTATTTCTCGACCCAGGGCGCCGGCGACAACCTGCGCTTCCAATCGCTGGCGGGCGAAAAGCTTCCTGAACGCGACGGGCTTGGCGTGCAGATCGACTTTACTCCCGAAGACCACGGCCTTGTCGGCTTTGTCGTTGTCGCCGTGGACACGGGCCGTACCGATCCCGGCGAGGCGTTCAAGCTTTGTGGCTATCCGGAATCCTTCGACAACAATGGCAACGCCGAGTTCATTGTGAACGGGACCTTCCCGGGAAAGCTGACCATCAACGACCGCAACCTCCCGCATCTTGACAGCGCTTGCGTGTTCGACACCGACGGCGACGGCGTCGGCGACCGGATTGTCTCCTGGTACAGCGGCGACCGCGATTCCGTCGTGCTGACGGACTTCGCCTACAGCTGGCCCACCGATGACGATTTCGGGAAATGGGTTTCGTTCAAGGACGACCAGGGCAAGGCGGGCAAGCTCAAGTCCGAAATGAGTTTCGACGCGCTCAACATGCCTGCTTCGGGCAACGATGCTCTGGGTGCCTTGAAGGTGGCAGTCAAGTCCCAGTTTACGGGAATCGACGACACCTTGCGTAGCGAATTGACCGACCGCATCGGGGCTGTCATCCAGACGGCCTCCATCCTCTACGGCGAGGAAGACAAGGATGTCCTTATCGTCAAGTTCAACAAGGACATAGACACTTCGTGGAACGAGGGTAAGGGCTTTGTGCTGAACGGCAAGGAACTTGCCGAGACGGCCATCGAGAAGAATGGTGATGAGTGGCGCTTCACCGTGGACAAGGGAACCGTGAAGGTGGGCGACATGATCCGCATCTCGATTGACGGCGGAATCCAGGCCGCCGACGGCAACAAGACCGGGAAGAACCATGAAGTGCCCGTGAGGAATGCGGGCGGCATCTACGCCACCAACGAGAACAACGGCTTCTACGACCGCGACGGCGACGGCACCATGGACAGCGCTTCCATCGGTTTCCAGAACGCGCTCACGGACGATGACCTCAAGACGACGGCCATCTCCCTGTACTGGCTGGATTCCAAAAGCGAAGTCCACGAGCTCAAGTTCAAGAACCTCGACTCGCTGCTCAAGAAGGGCGTGATTTCGCTTTCCGAGGACAGGACCATTATCGGCTTCGACCTGAGCGACAGCAAGTACGACATCAAGGAGATGCTCACCAACATCGATTCGACGAACGCTGTGCTGGACAAGCCGTATGGTTATGCCAAGATGACGAATACGATTTCCATCGCCGGCCACAAGGATTCTACCGTGACGACGATGCTCGGCATGCACGACCGCATGTCGCCGGTGATTTCGGGGACGTTCCTGAATCCGGAGTCCTTCCAGAAGGCGACGCCCGACGTGTTCACCGTGAGCTTTACGGAACCGGTCGATACGACGGCGTTCGAACTTTCCAAGGATGACCTCGCGTTCTTTGTCGACGGCAAGTGGGTGCATTACAGCCTCAGTTCGCATAGCTGGACCGATGGCGGCAGAACGCTCAAGCTGTTCCTCGAAAGCGGGGTCGAACTCTCCGAGCGCATGAATCCCGCGGATTCCGTCCGTTTCGGCAACTACGAAAAGAGCTTTACTGACCTCGAGGGCAACGGTGTCCGCGAAGAGGCGCCTACGGTCATGGTCGAGGGCGATCCGCGAGTCATCGTGAAGACGACGTCGCTTGCGACGCTTGAACGCGCCGTCCTCCTGGCCGACAAGGCCGCGTTTACGGAGCGCTTCGTCGAAGAGGACGTGCGCATGGATTCCGAAATGAAGAAGTCGCTGGGCGTGCTCCTCGATATCGGCTTCTCGACAATCATGAAGTCCGACACTGCCGGCGGGGCTGCGCTGGACTTGGAAAAGATCGGCCTCAGTTGGGAACTGGACGTGTTTACGAACCTGGGCGCCTATGTCGCGAACGCTTCCGGGAACATCCGCTGCAGCGACAAGTCGTTCGGCGGCAACTGCTTTGAAAATGCGCGCAAGCTGTACTTGCGTTGGAACATGCGCTCGAATAACGGACGCAAGGTCGGCGTCGGTGTGTATGTCGCCAAGTTGAGGGTGAAGGTATTTGGGGCTAAGGAATCGTTTAAAGTGGAAAGAATCTATAGCTGGGGTATCCGGGCTGGCTCGGATGGCCTTACGCTTGGCGAATGATTTTTTCGGAGGATAGAGCTATGATGAAGATGGCAAAGTGGATTTCTATCGGTGTGCTAGGATGCGCATCCCTCGCTCTTGGCGCCGCTCCCGGTTACAGCGAACCGTCCAATCCCACTACGGGTATTTGGATTCAGCAGGTTGGCGATATCGTCCCACACGCGGCGACGACGGAAACGCTGTACTATACGAAGTATTCGCAGAACGACCGTGTCAAGAGCCTTGACTACTACTACGATGGCAACGGTTATCTGCAGCTGACGAACAAAAGGACGCTTTGTACGGAAAACGACGGTATGGAAGGTGCCGACGGTATCGTGCACCATCCGGATGGAAGCCTCATCGTTGCTGCGCAGAAGTCGACTGTATATAAGATAAGCAAGACTGCCGGGGCGAATTCCCATCGGTGCGTGGTCGCGTCTTCCAGGACTTCGGCCGGTGTGTGGCACTTGATGGTTGACCCGAATCACAAGTATGTGTGGGCCGCCGGCATTCCGGGGCACCTGCACAGGATTTTGATAACCGATAGCGTGGCGAACCACTTTGATTCCCGTGGCTACCAGGTGAAATTGGAGAAAACCTCCGGTGACCGTGTGTTCCACGATTCCCTTGCAACGCTGATATGGGATAAGGAAGGAAACGCCTTCTTCACTTATTCTAACTATTATGGTGGTGGCTGCGAACGTTATTCCGATTCCCAGTCGTCCGGCGTGGGCTACGATTTCCGCGACTGTAAGGCGGACGAGAAGAAGAAGGAAGCTGCAAAGGCGTATTTCGGGTATATCTCCGATACGACCAAGGTCTTGGTGAATTCCCAGAAACTGGCGGACTCCCTCCATGCTCCTCGCGGCGAGTATGCCATTACCAAGATGAAGGTGAAGATCTTGATCGATTCCCTCGAAGGTGCGCATGGCGGTACCTATGACCCGTATTCCAACACGATATTCGTTTTTGGCGGTGCAAGGATTGTCCAGATCAAGCCCCAGAAGAAGAACGGGACGATGACCGCTTCCGTTGTGGGCGTCATCGACTTGCACGATTACTTCTTTAGCGATTCCTACGCGAATTTGACGGAGCCCAGAACGGACGACCACGTGGGCTGGCGTCTGGACCAGGGTACGGTCGACGGCCACGGCCACCTGTTCGTGGCGTCCAATACCGGCCACATGGTTTTTGTCGACTATACGTCCAACCCCCAGAAATATATTACGGACAACGTCCTGGTCCATGTGCAGTGGATCGATAACTGGCTCGACGACCTCGCCCCGCTGGACGTTACCGAGGAAATCCGTTCCAGTGCCCACCAGGGACAGGACGAGCTGTCCAGCAGTTCCATGGGCATCAGCTCCAGCCGCAAGGAATACAGCTCCAGTTCCAAGCCGGCCTCCAGCAGCTCGAGCAAGAAGGTCTCCAGCAGTTCCAAGGGCAGCAGCTCTTCCAGCGGCGGCAACGGCGGTGGAAACTCCAGCAGTTCCAAGGGCAACGGTTCCTCCAGCAGCGGCAATGGCGGCAACGGAGGCTCCAGCAGCTCCGGCGGCAACAACGGCTCGAGCAGTTCGGGCGGCAATAACGGATCCTCCGGCGGCAACGGGAACTCCAGCAGCTCCGGTGGCAACAACGGCAACGGAGGTTCCAGCAGTTCCGGCGGCAATGGTGGCAACGGCTCCAGCGGCAGGGATGGCGACGGCGACGACTTCCCGGATGGCTCCAGCTCCAGCCGCAAGGACGGCAGCGGTGACGACTTCCCGGATGGTTCCAGCTCCAGCCGCGTGTATATTGGCTTCGACGATTACGATGACGATAAGGGTACGTTGGACTTCTACCCGTCGAACGATAACTATGAAGACGGTGACTCCCTTGTGGGCAAGGTCGGTGTGATGATCCCCGTGGATTCCGCTGAGGGGACGCCCGGCACTGTCAAGGTGGGCGAGAATGTCTACATGAAGGAAAACAACCCTGTTTCCCCGATGGACCTGCGTTACGGCAGCGGCCTCGATTCCGCGCAGGTGGGCCAGGTGGTGGCTATCGTCCTCGATTCCGCGCAGATCAAGAAGATATTTGGCGACTCGATTACCTCGCTTACGGTGGTTCCCAGAGGCGACGTGGATCTGGTCAATCCCAACGACGCGAGCCGGCCGGATTCCATTGTCTACAATGCGGATGGCTCCGTAGTCATTTGGGTGACTGCCGATACCATCGTCGAAAAGGGTAATATCTATGTGGTGGGCAACGGCAAGGTCGCCATCATCGACAACATCAACTTCTACGATCCCATCCCGGATGCCCGAATCGGCTTTGTCAAGGATTCCGATGGAGACAAGGTCCTCGACTTCCAGGAAATCCTGCTCAAGGATACGATTCCCGAACACATTGTTGTGAAGTCGATAGAGAATTTCATCAATGGCAAGTCGCAAAAGGTGAATGGTGTCATCGAGATAAACGCTTCTCGCGACAGGCTGACCATGGACGTGTCCGACCTGAATTTCCCCGATGACTTCCCCGACGATGCCTATGCCGTCATTACCTACGAGACCGAGAACGGCACTTGCTATACCCGCAAGGTTCAGCTCATCGAGGTCGGCAACAATGTCATCAATTCCGCATTCGCCATCCGCGACAAGTCGGGTAAGGATTCGCTGTTCATCAAGTTCAACATCGACCTCATCCCGGCGGACCTCGCGAACCCCGACATGCTTGTCATGATGAAGCAGGAACTTGACCGTCACGGCTTTAACCTGGACGACATTTCCAACGCCTACATGCCCAGCCGCAACATGGTCGTGCTGGTGGGCAAGGACCTGGGCCTTGCCGGCGACAACAAGGACAGCGTGTCCCTCTACCCGAATGTCACGTTCCAGAATCTGCAGTACATTACGTCTGACGAATATGAGCGCGAGGTCCCTGTAAAGGTTATCGATCGCGTTCCCTCGGTGAAGAACGTGGAGTACTGGGATACCGACGGCGACGGCGTCCTGGACCAGATTGTCACGAACTTCACGAAGAACGTGACGAGCGAGGACCTGGAAATGCTGCACATGTCGTTCCCGTGGTACAGCTTCCGCGGCCTGCTGATCCAGCTCATGGCTAGCCCGGAAGAGCTCAGCCTGGATACGAAGGATTCTTCGCGCGTTGTCTGGAAGGTGCGTAGCAGTACGCAGCTGACTAGCGGCGTGACGAGCATCAGTGACGACATGCCGCCTGCGACCATCTACACCTATTACGATGTGCTGGGCGAAACGTTCGTCAACGAGGAGAATGCCGTCGTCAACGACAAGATGCCTCCGGTCATTGTGGGTGCCGTGCTGAATTACGGTTCGAAGGTGGATTCCCTCGCCGTCACGTTCTCCGAAGTTGTCCAGTACCAGGATCTGGAAGGCCGTGACTACTTCCGCTATATCCACGGCAAGGATGTCATCGACCTTCTGCCGACTTCCATCCTGTGGTCCAGCGATGGCCGAGTCGCGACCCTGGTCCTCGACGGAAGCGTTGCGACGATCCTGCCGGGCGACTCCCTCATGGTCGTTCGCGGCGCCAAGGACGACATCAAGGATAACTACGGCAACGTCGCCGGCGAGAAGCCGTCCCCTGTCGTCATCGCCGGTCTGCTGAACCACCTGGTGGAATCCACCAAGATGGGCCACTTCGACGATGCGGACGATATGTTCCGTACGCTGAGTTCCGTGAACCTGCGCTACGTGCCGAGCTCCACCACCAAGGAAGACCTCGAGAAGGAAGGTTCCCTCGGACAATTGGTCCAGTTGGGCGAGAGGTTCGTGCCGCAGCTAGTCGACCGTGCGCAGATATCGGCCGACGGCACGGTTGACCCGTCTGTGCTCGATTCGCTGAAGCCCGAGAACATCTTCATCACCTTCGTGGTGAACTACTACGACCACCTTGGCCAGTACGTGAACGACACTTCCATTACTGTGCAGTGCAACAGCTGGAAGTTCGGCGGCAACTGCCTGAATACCGACCAGAAGGTGTTTGTGAACTGGAACTTCAAGGACCACAGCGGCCGCTTCGTCGGCACGGGCGTGTACATGGTCCAGTTCAAGATGGTCGTGAGGTACGAGAAGAAGAAGATCGAGGAAGAAGTCAAGGACAAGTGGGGCGTGCGCCGCAGCAAGAAACGCAAGAAGTAATCGCCTTCCATCGATTCTAGAAAGACTATGCGAAAAGTCCCGGCTTGGCCGGGACTTTTTCGTTACATGGTCGCGACTCTCGGCTTGCTACTTATTGATAGCGGCGAGGAAGGCGTCCTTCTTTTCTTGCAGGAAGTCCTTGCTGTTGTACTTGCGGATACGGCGGAGGGCCTGGTCGCGCAGCTGGCGGACGCGTTCGTGAGAGATGTTCATGGATTCGCCCACCTCGCGCAGCGTCTGCGGGGCTTCCTGGTTGATGCCGAAGATGCCCGTGATGACCTTCGCCTCGCGTTCGGGGAGCTGTTCCATGAGGTCCTTGGCCAAAGCCTCGACGCTCTGGATTTCGGAGTCGGCTTCCGGGTTGGACGCCGCGCTGTCCGGGAGGACTTCGGCGTAGGTCGCCTTGGAGTCGGCCTTGAGCGGGCTGTCGAAGGAGACGCCGCGCTGTCCAATCTGGATGAGTTCGCGGATTTCCTCGTTGATTTCCTTGCCGCGGGACTGCTCGTGCAAAGCCTTGCGCACGCGGAGGTGCTGGTTCGCCGGCAGGCGGATGAGGTTGCCCTGCTCGTTGATGGCACGGGTGATGTAGGCCTTGATCCACCATACGCCGTAGCTGATGAACTTGAGACCGCGGGTGTGTTCGAAAGATTCAATGGCGCGCACGAGGCCCATGGCACCCTCGCTCACCAGGTCCGGCAGCGGGATGGGGCATCCACGGTACTGGATGGCCACTTTGAGCACGAAGCGCATGTTTGCGGAAATCAGCCTCTTGCGGGCAATCTTGTCGCCTTCCTTGGCTCTCTGGAACAGGATCTGTTCTTCTTCTCTGGAAAGAGGTGCGGTGCGACGAATATCTTCAAGGTAACGTTTAAGAGTGGTATCGGTAGAATCTATATGCATTGCGAAAAAATCCTTAGCTATAATATCCATTATTTTCTAAGCAAGTAACGTGCCAATCGTGTAAATTTTTTCAAAGAAAGTTTACAAAAAGGTTATTTTCCCCCTTATTAGCCCGATTGGGCGTGCCTAGACCCGTCCGGAATGTAAAAAAAGTCTACATTTGTCATTAAAACGTTACAATGTAGTAAAAATTATACAAAAATCAATGGCCCCAGCGGGGGCGCGGCCGTGCCCGCATGGGCGTAGAAAGGCTATTTTGCGCGGGTGGTACACGGAATCTTACATTTATTCGTATATTTTGCGCGTTATGTCAGTTAAAGAGCCCGATCAATCTGTATGGAACCGCTTTTGGCAGCGGAAGAACGACATGGACAAGGTCTATCCGTCGTCTCCGTCTATCATGAATGCGATAAAGAAGAATTTTAAGCTGGAAGGGCTGAAGGTCCTCGAAGTCGGTGCGGGTACGGGTCGCGACAGCGCCGAGCTCGCCCGCCTGGGTGCCGATGTCTACGTTTTGGATTTTGCGGAGAACAGCCTCAAGATCGTCGATTCGCTCCGAGCCAAGGAAAACCTCTACGACAACCTGAAGCTGGTGCGCGGCGACGCGTTCAAGGCGCCTTTCCCCGATTGCACTTTCGATCTCGTTTTCCACCAGGGGCTTGCGGAACACTTCAAGGATTCGCTCCCGCTGCTCAAGGAAAACTACAGGATCCTGAAGCATGGCGGCTACTGCCTCTGCGACGTGCCGCAGACGGTGCATCCCTATACGGTCATCAAGCATATCCTGATCGCGATGGACAAGTGGTTCGCCGGCTGGGAAAAGCAGTTCACCATGCCGCAGCTCAAGAAGCTCATGAAGGACGCCGGTTTCGTCTGCGAGTACGCCTACGGCGACTGGATGCGGCCGAACCTTTACTACCGCATACTCCGCGAACTGGGCTTCAAGATCGGCGTGGAGTTGCCGAAGTACCCGTTGCAGGGGACTCTCTATCAGAAGGCGAAGGACGCCTTGCTGGACGCCTTGCAGTCCAATTCCTTGATGCACTACACGCAGCTCTGCATAGGTGTGCTGGGCCGCAAACCGTAAGGGTCGCTCGATCCCGTGAATATCCTCGTCGTCAATTATCGTGACAGAATGCATCCGGCTGCGGGCGGCGCGGAAAAACACCTGCACCGCATTTTCGGGCGCATCGTCTCGATGGGCCACCGCGTCGTGCTGCTCACGACGATGTTCAAGGGCGCAAGCGAGCGCGAGGTGGTCGACGGCATCCAGGTGGTTCGCTGCGGTGGCGACCTGCTGTTCCAGCTGACGGTGGCGCGCATGGTCGGCAAGCTCGACCGCGAATTCCGATTCGACGTGGTGTACGAGGACCTGAACAAGTTGCCGCTGTTCACTCCGTGCCTGTCGAAGAAGCCCGTGCTCGTGCAGATGCATCACCTTTGGCGCGGTTCCATCTTTGCCGAGGCCCCGTTCCCCGTCGCGTTCGGCGTGTGGGCGTTCGAGAGGGCTATCCCGCTTTTTTACAGGAAGCAGCGCTTTGTCGTGGTGAGCCCGAGTACCAGGGACGAACTGGCGGGGATTGGCGTGGGCGCGGACCGCATCGACGTGGTCTACAACGGTTCCGACCCGGTCGAGAAGGCCGAAACTCCGTCGGCTGCTGCGCCGTATTTCCTGTGGCTTTCCAGGGTGCACCGCTACAAGGGCATCTGGGTCGCGCTCAGGGCGTTCGAGATTTTTTCGAAGAAGCATGCCGAGGTCAAGCTCGTTGTCGCGGGGGGCGGCCCGCTGCTCCCGAAGTTGCCCGCCTGGCTCAAGGCGCACGGGCTTTCTGGCCGCGTGGAAATTGCCGGTTTCGTTTCGCCGGAAAAGAAACATGAACTCATGGCGGGCGCTGTCGCGCTTTTGCAGACGAGCTACAAGGAAGGCTGGGGCCTGACCGTTGTCGAGGCGGCCCAGCTGGACACTCCGTCGATTGCCTCCGATGTTCCCGGGCTTAGGGACAGCGTGCTCGACGGCCGGACGGGAATCCTCTTCCCGGTCGGGGACGCCGCGGCCTGTTCCGCCGCGATGGAAAAGGTTTACGCCGACAGGGGCCTGCGCGATTCCCTGGCCAGGTCGGCGAATGAATATGCGAAGACGTTCAGCTGGGACGATGCCGCAAGCAAAACTCTTGCCTTGCTGGAACAGGCAATCGCCTCGTGTGGCGGGGCGGGTGCAAAATGAAGATGGATCCTAAGTTCAAGTCCGCGTTGGTGTTCTGCCTCAAGCTGCTGGTCACGCTGGTGCCTGCCTATTTTGTCTACAACAACATCGTCAAGGCCCCGGACTGGAGCGTCAACGACCTGTACACGCTGTTCTCCAAGGAAAGCATCCTGCCGTTCGTCGTCGCCATCCTCTGCATGTTCGTCTCGAACTTCACGGCCTGCCTGCAGTGGAAGATTCTGCTCGAGAAGCAGGGCGTACGCCTCTCTTACGGGCGCCTGCTCAAGCTGTACTATGTCGGGCTGTTCTTCAACAACTTCATGCCGGGCAATGTCGGCGGCGACGTGAAGAAGGTCTACGACATCCGCATGCAGGGCGGGCAGGATACCGTGGGCGCGGGACTCACGGCGACATTCTTCGACAGGCTGTTCGGCCTCTTCTTTATTACGTTGTTCGCTATCGCGGTGGGATTGCTGTTCTTTATGCACGATGCGGCGCAGCGCGCCTTCATGTGGCCCTCGCTGTGGATTTTCTTCGGGTTCTGTGTGCTGTTCGCGTCGTTGTTCAGCCGCCGCCTGGGCCTGTTGCTGAACAAGATTCTCTGCCGTGTCCTTCCCGAAAAGATCGGGCTCCGACTGACGCACATGTTCAGGCGTTTCCAGAGCTTCAGGTCGGTCAACTTGTGGCTGGCTATCACGGGACTTTCTGCGGTGACGCAGTCGCTGCGCATTTTCGTCCACTACTTCTGCGGCATGGCCGTGGGCGTGGACCTGACGATGTCTTGGTATTTCTACTATATCCCGCTGGTCGCCATCGTGAGCGCGCTCCCGATTTCGATTGGCGGTTTTGGACCCCGCGAACTTTTGGCGCAGTCGCTGTTCGCACGGGCCGGTGTCCCCGGGCTCGAATCCGTGGTGATCCAGTTGCTTGCTTATTTCGTGAGCCTGGTGCTCAGCCTGTTCGGGGCCCTTGTGTTCTTGCTTGGCGGCCGTCCCGCCGGTAAAACGTCGGAATCGTAACATTCCTTGGCCGGCGCACCGCGCCCAGGCCTGTTGATTTATGTCTTGGGGGAGAACCCCCGGTTCAAAAAAGAGGCGTTATGGATGCGGAAGGCATCTTGGCTGGTCTGAATTCCGACCAGCGCGCGGCGGTACTACATGATTTCGAGAAGGGGGCCCAGCTGCTCGTGCTGGCGGGTGCGGGTTCCGGAAAGACTTCGGTGCTCACGAAGCGTATCCAGTACAGGATACTGTCGGGTGAGCCTCCCGAGAAAATCCTTGCGCTCACGTTCACGGCGAAGGCCGCCGCCGAGATGCGCGAGCGCGTGCAGGCGCTGTTCCCCGATGCGGGCGTGCGCCTGTGTACGTTCCATTCGCTCGCGCTGTTCATGATGCGGCAGGTCGTCGGGGGAAGGCCCGCCTACGAACTGCTGGGCTTCAGGGCCCCGCCCACTCCGCGTGATTCCCCGGACAGGGATTTTATGGCCCAGTTGGCCAAGCTCCATATAAAGGCGTTCAGCCGCGAGGACCTGTTCTCCGACAGCGTTCCCGCGTCGACTCAGGCAAAACTTGCAAAACTGCGCGAGGGCGTCCTCGAGTCCGGCCAGGTCGTGTTCGACGACCTGATCCACCTTGCGATACGGCTCCTCGAAACGAGCGCGGAGGCCTGCGCCTTTTTCCGCGGGATGTGGGAAGACATCATGGTGGACGAGTACCAGGACATCAACCCGCCGCAGTACCGGATGGTGCGCCTGCTCCTCGGCGAGCGGAAGAACTTGTTCGTAGTGGGCGACGACGACCAGGCCATCTACGGGTTCCGCGGTGCGGACATCGGCAACATCAACCGGTTCTGCGACGACTTCAAGGACTGCACGATTATCCGCCTGGAATGGAACTACCGCTCGGTACCCGGGGTGCTCCACTTTGCGAACGAGATATTCACGAACAAGCCGCTCCGGCTACGGAAGGTGCTGCGGGCGGGCAATCCCCGCGGCTCGGGCGGTAACCCGCTGTTCCGCGAGAACCGCGACGTGGAAATCTGGGACAGCGACAACCCCGTCGAGGAGATGGCGTGTATCGTGATGCGCATGAAGGAACTCCGCGAGGGTTATGACCTGCACTGGAAGGACTTCGCGATTCTCGTGCGCTACAACAGGATGCGCCTTTATTACGAGGAGGCGCTCCGCGACGCGTTCATCCCGGTGGCGGGCGACAATGGCGACGGCGAGGGCGAGGTGGTGGAGGACGGGGTGCACGTGGAGACGGTGCACGCCTCCAAGGGGCTGCAGTACGCGGTGGTGTTCTACGCGGGGCTTGCGGAAGGGCTCACTCCCGGGGAATGTCTGGGTGGCCATGCGGAACGCAAAAAACAACTCGACGAAGAAAGGAGGTTGTTCTATGTGGGGGTGACGCGGGCCGAGGCTTACCTGATTTTGTTATATTGTCGGAGAAGATTTTGGAAGGGTAGCTTGCGGAAGATGCGCCGTTCGCGGTTCCTTCCGAAACAGAAGAAGGTCGATGGGTATATGAAAATGCCTCTTTTATTATTCAAGGTCCGCGCCGTTATCGCCGCGCTTGCTTATATGTTTGTGCATATTCCCCTGTTCCTTTTTTTCCTGCTTTTCAAGAAAAAGGATGCGGACCGCTGGCTGGAGTACAAGATCCAGCGCTTTTCACGGTTCTGCATGATGTTCCTGCGCGTCAACCTGACCGTGATGGACCAGGCTAACCTGGCCAAGGTGGACTGGACGCGCCCGGTGTTTGTCATGGGCAACCACGGCTCGTATGCGGATATCCCGGTGGCGTTCATCGCGCTCGAACGCAAGACGGGCTTTATCGCGAAGTCCGACCTCCTGAGGATTCCGTTCCTTGGCTTCTGGATGAAGCGCATCGGCTGCATTTGCGTCGACCGCCAGAAGAGCGGCGTCGCGAAGGCCGTCCACGAGGCAGTCAAGCACAACCTGCAGTCGGCCCCGCTCATCTTCGTGTTCCCCGAGGGGACGCGCAGCAAGAACGGCCAGCTTTCGCCGTTCAAGAGCGGCGGTTTCCGCTTTTCCGTGGAGTCCGACGCCATCGTGCTCCCCATCGTGTTCAAGGGGACCAGGCAGGTCTGGGAAGGCCGCGTGTCTTCCGCCCCCTGTGACGTGAACGTGCGCATCCTCGAACCGATCGACGTGGCCGCCCTCAAGAAGGAACGCGGCGGCGTGCTCGACCCCAAGAAGGACCTGATGCCTATGGTCCGCAAGGCCATGGAGGACAACCTGTGATAGGTGTGTTCGATTCGGGCTTCGGCGGGCTGACCATACTGCGCGACTTGCGCAAGGCGCTCCCGCAGTACGACTACCTGTACCTGGGCGACAACGCCCGCGCGCCCTACGGCTCCCGCAGCTTCGAGACGATTTACCGCTACACGTTGCAGGCCGTGCGCGAACTGTTCGCCCGCGGCTGCCCGCTGGTCATCCTCGCCTGCAACACGGCGAGCGCGAAGGCCCTGCGCAGCATCCAGCAACAGGTTTTGCCCGTGGAGTTCCCGGACCGCCGCGTCCTGGGCATCGTGCGCCCCACGGCCGAGGAAATCGGGAAGTTTTCCAGGACGGGACATATCGGCATCTTCGGGACTTCCGGGACTGTCTCGTCGGGGAGCTACCTTCTCGAGATAGGGCATTTCTACCCGGAACTGAAGGTGACCCAGCACGCCTGCCCCATGTGGGTGCCGCTTGTGGAGTACGGCGAGCGCGGTACGGAAGGTGCCCGCTACTTCGTGAAGAAGGACGTGGACGCCCTCCTGGCCGCCGACCCGGATATCGACGCCGTGCTGCTGGCCTGTACCCACTACCCGCTGCTGAAGGACGAAATTGCGGCCGCACTGCCACCGCATGTCCGGCTCGTTTTCCAGGGGGACATTGTCGCCGGCAAAACTGTGGACTATCTGGAACGCCATCCGGAGATGGAAGTCCGGCTGTCGAAGGGCGGGAAGTGCTCGTTCTTGACCACCGATACCGCGAAATTCTTTGAAAAAGGCGCTTTTCTGTTCGGAATGGAGAATATTTCCGCGGAATCGTTGACTTTTTAATCCTTAAATTGTATTTTGCATTCGTAAACTACGAACCGGTCTCGGTCCGCTTGTATTTTTGTTATTAGAAGGGAAAGACAATGCCGAAAACTCAAATTAACCTTGAAGGATGGCAGGACTACCGTGGCAACATGGCGGGAAGCTTGCTTTATGTCGAAACCAGTCACCAGTCCGAGGTCCCTGTCCGCGACCAGATGAACGAGAACGGGAAGGGTTTCTTCTACGAGCCGAACTACGAAACCAGCACCTACGGTCTCATGAGCTGCTGCAATGTCAAGAACATAAATGCCATCGTCAAGGCGAAGAGCCGCTACATCCTCTTCGGGACCCGCTACGAGGGCCTGAGCGATTCCGAACTGCGCAACAAGTACCTCATCATGGGTTACATGCGCATCGACAAAATCAAGGACGTGCGTACCCGCCATATCCAGCGCTACATGGCCAACCCGGACCTCCCGGAACCGGAATGCATGTTGCTGGAGCACAACTGGGCCGTTTACGGACCGATGCGTTTTGTTTCCATGAACGATTCCTTCCTCGTGACCGACGAAATCCTCAAGGAATGGGGATACAGGGGCCATGCCTCCCGCCAGCTCAAGGCCGTGTTCAGCAAGGACCACCTGGAACAGATTCTCAACCACCTGAACTCCAAGGAAGAC
>CAMZDZ010000005.1 GCA_947305535.1 uncultured Fibrobacter sp. | reverse complement strand
TTTGACGTCCATGATGGACATGATGACCATCATTCTGGTGTTCATGATCAAGAACATCGACGCTGAAGGTCAGTTGGTGACCCAGGCCGAAAACCTGGTTCTGCCGAACTCCACCTCCAAGATTCAGCCGAAGGAAGTGTCTTTGACGGTCGTGGTCGATAATGGCTTCGTGGTGGTCGACAATGAAAAGATTGTTCCCACTGCTGATGTGCTTGCTCAGGATTCCCTCCTCGTTGAGAAGGTGAACACTGTTCTGCAGGACCGCCGCCAGATCGAAAAGGACCATGCTCTGGCCAACAACCTGCCTGCTGACGAAGCTGGTCACATCATTGTCCAGATTGACAAGAACATCCCGTACGATGCCATGTATAAGGTGATGGCCACTTGCGGCTTCTCCGGTTACACGAACATCGCATTTGCTGTGATGATGAAGAACGGCGGGGAGGAATAACTATGGCTAAGAATGTTGCTATGGATCCGTTAGTCGCGTCGCTTATGCCGGAATCCGACAAGAAGATGGGCGCTATCGCCGGTATCTCCTTGGTCGTCGCTCTGGCTATCTGTATGTGGGCTTCCATGTACGAAGCGGTCGTTGACGAAGTCGTGTTCGAAGAATCCGCAAATGAAGATCTTTCCGCTTCTATGACCATCGAACAGAAGGAAGAGAAGAAGGAAGAGAAGAAGAAAGAAGAACCCAAGAAGCCTCGTAAGAAGGCCGGTGGCGGTGGTAAGCCGCGCGGTAAGGGCCAGCCGAACGCTCCGCAGACTCGCGGCGTGCTCAAGCTCCTCACTGCTCAGACCAAGAACGCCTCTGCTGCTGCTTACGACCTCATGAAGAACCAGAAGTTCACCAAGGACATCGACAAGGTTCTTAAGGACGTGGCTGGCCTCCAGACGACGGGTAAGACCGTGCTCGGTGGTCGTCGCGGTAAGGCTGATGGCGGCTTCAACGAAGGTTATGCTGAAGGTGGTTCCGGTGGTATCGGTGACGGCCTTGCTGGCCTCCTTGGCGGTGGTGGCGGTGGTATCGCTACTAAGGCTAAGGGCTCCATCAAGACTCCGTCTGAACGCGATATCGACATGGGCGCCGGCGGCGGTTCCCGTTCCGCAGCGGACATCATGAAGGTCGTCCGTCAGCGTACTCCGGGTCTCCGTCACATCTATAACAAATTCCTGAAGAAGAAACCGGGATTCCAGGGTAAGGTTACCTTGAAGTTCACGATCGCTCCGGGTGGCGAAGTTATCAGCATCTCCATTGCTTCTTCCACCACTGGTTACGGCGAATTTGATGGCGAAATCAAGTCTGCTGTGAGCCGCTGGAAGTTCAGCAAGGTGAAGTCCGGTAACACGACGGTAACCATTCCGTTCACGTTCTCCGAATAATCTTTGGAAAGCTTGAAAAAAGGACCGAGCTCAGCTCGGTCTTTTTTTGTATGTGGACTTTGTTTTTGGACCATGGGGCGTGGTCTGGAAAAAAACCGAAAAAAATCAGCAAATTTGTTACAATCTATTGTTTTTATGGTTAAATAAAATTAACTTTATAGCAGGTTTTTCAACAGGAGTTCATATGAATTTCAAATCAGCTGCCGCAGTTGGCATGGCGTTCGGCATTTTGGGTGTCGGTTCCGCCTTTGCAACCTTTGCCCGTATCGAATCCATGGGTAAGAACACAACGTACATCATGGATGACGTGAGCATCTTCGACAACCCGGCAAACATCAATCTCTACCCGAACTATTTGATTGGTGAATTTGGTCCTTACACGCAGGACGTGGAAACGGGCAAGAACCTCGATCCGCAGCATCCGAATTTCGGCGGCATTTTCTCCGTCTCGCTCGGCGACGAGAACAATCCCGATCCGCGTCTTTCCATCGGTGGCTTGTTCGGCCGTACATCCGATCTCGCCAAGTATTTGCCGACCCGCGTCATTGGTGATGCGGCGAACGACACGACCAAGGTTCCCGAGACAGTGACGAACTTCGACGGCTTCTTGGGCGGCTCGCTTTCTAACGGCGACGCATGGGGCTTGCACATCTACATCGCTCACCAGGACGGTGGCGACGTGGCTGAAGACGGTTCCTACCAGGTGGCCAAGAACGCTTTCGCCTCCATCATTCAGGGTGACGCAGGCTTGAACCTCCAGTTCGGCAGCAGCATCGACTTCGAGTTCAGCTTCGGCCTTGCCCGTATCCAGTACGGCCCCGAACACAAGAACTTCTTTGACGACGGCGACTTCTCCTTCCTCGCCAATTCCCGCGCGTTCTTCTCTCTTGACGCGATCGACGGCGAACTTGTCCCGGCGTTCTCCATGAAACTCATCCAGGCTCCGGGCATCGACGACAAGCACGCCCAGGTCGGCCTCGGCATTAACGTTGCCTTGGACCGTGGCTTCTTCTGGTTGGGTGGCGACTTCATCTGGAACCAGTTGAAGGCCCACGACTGGACGTTCGACTACGCGACGGGCGAGAGCCTCTACAACTCCCAGAACGAAGATGATCCGAACTGGGACAAGCGCAGCGACATCGGCGGCATGATCAGCTTCGGTATCGAACGCAACATCTGGTGGGACTGGTTCGTCATCCGCGTCGGTGGCCAGAAGGCCATTCTCTACACGCAGTGTGACGTCGACTCGAAGAATGCCGGCAACGACGGCATCTGCCGCGACAACGGCAACTTCTTCGCCACGAACCCGCTGGCTAACGGCACCGCGGACGACCATGTCGGCTTCGGTTTCGGCATCAACATCGAAGAAAAGCTGAAGATCGACGTGACCGTTGCCGAAGACTTGCTCTTCCGCAACCCGTTCCAGGGCGAAGGCCGCATCTTCTCTAGAATTTCTGCAACTTACTCCTTCTAGTTGAAATCCTAAAAAATCGGGAAACGCGCCTCACGGGCGCGTTTCTTTTTTTGTGCTTGTTTGCTTGTGCGCAAGATTTATATTTTTTGCGCCATGAGATTCTTCTTTTTTGCAATAGCGTGCGCCCTGCTCCTGGGCTGTTCCGAGCCCACGGAGCGCATTGAAACCAAGCTGGAAGCCTTCCTCCAGGACGATCTCGAGTTCAACGTCGCCGAGTTCCTGCACGGGTCGGGGGACCGCTCGGCCCTGCTCGACACCCCGTACTACCGCATCAAGGATTTTCGTTTGTTCGAAGGCGCCAAGGCCGAGATTTATTCTGCCTATGCCGAGGTGGACTTCTTCATGTACAAAGACATCAAGCTGCACGAGAAGCGCAAGTACCGCTACGATGCGCATTACCGCCACTGGGACCGCTATTTCAAGAAACTCTATTTTGGCGGGGATTCCCTGCAGTGACGTCCTCGTTTTTCTGCAAATAATTGTATTTTTTTTCGCGTAGGATTATTTGGTTTTAAACCCTTAAAAAGGACACAAATTTTGTTCGGCTTATTCTCTTGTGATATTGGTATCGACCTCGGCACGGCGAACACTCTCGTTCATGTGGCCGGCCAGGGCATTGTCATTAACGAACCGACCGTGATTGCCGTAGACAGCAAGAACAACCGCGTTTCGGCTATCGGTTTCGAGGCCAAGAAGATGCTTGGTCGTACTCCCGGTGAAAGCCGCGCCGTGCGCCCGATGCGCGATGGCGTGATTGCCGATTTCGAGCTGGTGGAAAACCTGCTGCAGACCTTCATCAAGCGCGTGCAGAAGTACCCGCTGTGGATGGTGAAACCTCGTGTGGTGGTCGGTGTTCCCTCCGGCATTACCGAAGTGGAAAAGCGCGCCGTGATCGACGCCGCTCGCCAGGCCGGCGCAAAGGAAGTGCACCTGGTTCATGAACCGATGGCCGCTGCCGTGGGCATGGGCATTCCCGTTGAAGACCCTGTGGGCAACATGATTGTCGACATTGGCGGCGGTACGTCCGACATCGCCGTTATCGCGTTGAACGGCACTGTCTGCAACGCTTCCGTGCGTGTGGGCGGCGACGAGATGGACGAAGCCATTGTTCGTCACCTGCGCACCATGTACAACCTCTGCGTGGGCGAAAGCACTGCCGAGCAGATCAAGATCCAGATCGGCTCCGCCAGCCCGCTCGAAGAAGAACTTTCCATGGAAGTCAAGGGCCACGACTTTATCGCCGGTGTCCCGCGCACCATGACCATTACCAGTACCGAAATCCGTTCCGCACTGGAAGAGCCGGTTACCGCTATCATCGAGGCCGTCAAGCAGGCCCTCAGCATGACTCCTCCCGAGTTGTCTTCCGACATCTTGGACAAGGGTATCATCATGACGGGCGGTGCGTCCCAGCTGCGCGGTTTCGACGAACGTATCCGCAAGGAAACTGGCCTTTCCGTCAACGTGATTGACGACGCGCTCGTTTGCGTTTGCAAGGGTGCTGCACGAATTCTCGAAGACCTTGACAAGTACCGTCCTGTCCTTATCGCCTCGTCCAACTAATTCCCTTTTGGTTGGAGTCTGATGCGTAAGGCGTTCCGCTTTGTTTTAGACTTGTTCACCCAGAGACATGGCATTGTCGCCTTTGTCTTCTTTATGCTGTTGGGCCTGCTCATGCGCGAGGCCCCGAACCCCGTGCGCGAGAGCATCGTGTCCTCGGTGCTGGGATCCGTGTTCTATCCGGCCCAGGTGGCTTTGTCCTCGCTGAAGGAATACCGTTCCGTCGCCGACGAGAACGAGCGCCTCAAGGAAGAGAACGCGAGGCTCCGTCAGGAACTGTATCATGCAAGCGAAGGGCTGGAAGAACTGGCTAGACTCCATACGCTGGTCCGGTTTGACGACAAGTGGGATTTCCCCATCGTTACGGCTCGTGTAGTCGGGCATAATCCCGGAAGGTTCCTTACGACGCTTGTCGTGAACAGGGGAACTTATCACGGTGTCAAGGAGAACATGCCGGTGTTTTCCACGAAGGGACTTGTCGGCAAGGTGACCAAGGCTTCGTTCGCGCATTCCAGGGTACAGCTGCTTTCCGATCCGAATCTTAAGTTGTCTGTAATGGAGCGCCGTACCCGTGTTGTGGGTTTTCTTGAAAGCGCCGACGGGCATATGCTTTCGGCCATGGTGCCGACGCATGCCGGCGTCAAGGAAGGCGACACGCTGATTACCTCTGGCCTGGGCGGCATATTCCCGAAGGGCATTCCCGTGGGCCTTGTGAAGGAAGTTCGCAGGGCCGACCTTGACGTGATGCGCAAGCTTGACGTCACGCCCTTCCAGGATATCACCACGCTCGAGGAAGTGTTCATCATGCAGAAGGATCCGGAATGGGTCATTCAGGAGTTGCTGGATGAGTAAGTGGCTGAAAGCGTTCGTGCTCTTTTTGCTGAGCTTTGTCCTGCAGACGACGGTCGCGGACTGGATCAGCATGTTTGGCGTGGCTCCTGACTTCGTCATTATCTTCGTGGTGGCAGTCGCTATCAAGCGCGGCCCCGCCTCGGGATGCTTCTGGGGTTTCCTCGCGGGCTTCGCGCAGGATGTCTATGCGCCGGTGGAGTGGCTCGGCGCTCATGCCATATCGATGACTTTGATTGGGTTCCTCGTCGGCCAGCTCGAGGAACGATTCCTAACGCTCAACTTCCCGACGAAGGTCGGTGTGCTCGGGCTCGCCTTTTTCGTGTGCGACATGGCGTACTTCTTCTTTACCGGGCTGGAAGGGGAGGCCGTGACGAACCTGTTCTTCAAGGAAACGCTGCCGGAATGCGCGTACACGCTGTTTGTCGGAGGCCTGGTGTTCTACTTGAGTATGGGGAAGCCGGCAAAGCATGCTAAATGACAATCAAGACAACGAGGCGGTACAGAGCCGGAACTGGCATATTGTCGTGTTCCTCGCGGGCGTAGGCCTGCTGTTCCTGGTGCTGGTCATCAGGCTCTACTCGTTGCAGTTCACGCATTACGAGGAAAACCTCCAGCGTTCCGAGAACAACCGCTTGCGCAAGGTGGTGCTCACTGCCGAGCGCGGCTACATCTACGACCGTAACGGCAACGTGCTCGTGCGCAACAGGCCTTCGTACCAGATTGCCATCCAGGCGATGAGCCTTCCCAAGAAAAAGGAAGACCGCAAGGCCATTTTCAATAGGCTTTTGCAGATCAAGGACAAGGACGGCGAATTCCTTTTTGACTCCCTTTCGCTGGATACGGCGTTCCAGCGCGTCAACTGGATCAAGACGCGCCCCATCCGCATCCTGGAAGACGCGACTGCGGAACAAGTGTCCATTATCGAGGAACATTCTTCCGAACTGCCGGGCGTCATCACGCAGATAGAGTCCCGACGCGAATATCCTTATGGCACGCTCGCGTCGCACGTGCTCGGCTATACGAGCGAAATTTCCGAAGAGCAGCTGAAGCAGCCCGAATACGAAAACTATTCCTTGGGCGACCGTATCGGCCAGAAGGGTCTGGAGCAGGGCTACGACCAGGAGTTCCGGGGCAAGAACGGCCTGAAGTTGGTCGAGGTGAATGCGTCCGGCCGCGAGGTGGGGCAGGTGCGTGGCGTGGAGACGCAACCCCCGATTACGGGCTTGCAGTTGATTTCGACGATTGACCTGAGATTGCAGAAGGTGGCGGAAGAGGCGATTCCCGACTCGGTGAAGGGCGCCCTCGTGGCAATCGACCCGCGTAACGGTGAAATTCTTGCGATGGTGAGTTCGCCGAGGCTCGACCCGAACATTTTCTCCCTGAAGAAGCGCGAACGCAATAAGGGCTGGGCGCAGGTGGCGCTGGATTCCATGCGACCGCTGACGAACCGTGCCATCTCGGGGACCTATACGCCGGCGTCGGTGTTCAAGCTCGTCACGGCGGGTGCGGGGCTGGAGTACGGCGTGCTTTCCGAAAGCAAGTACTATCCGAAATCCTGTACGGGCGGCTACCAGTACGGCGCCCGCTACCAGAAGTGCTGGGGCGTGCACGGCAACCTGAACGTGGTGCATGCGCTGCGCCTCTCCTGCGACGTGTTCTTCTACCAGGCGGGCCTCGATATCGACATGGCCCGCATCAACGAGTTCGGCCGGCGTTTCGGCCTGGGCGAGAAGCCGCTCGGCGTGGACATTCCCGGCGAGAAGGGCGGCTGGCTCCCGGATTCGGCTTCCTTCAACGCGAAGAACAAGCGCCTCGGCTGGCGCTGGGCCCGCGGCCTTATCCTGAACTTGGCCATTGGCCAGGGCGAACTGGTGACTCCGCTGCAGCAGGCCGTGCTTATCGGTTCCCTGGCGACCAACAAGGGCGTGTACCAGCCGCACTTCATGAAGGAGCTCCGTGACGAGAACGGCACGCTCGTGCGCCGCTACGAACCGAAGATTATCCGTTCTGGCAGAATGAAGCCCGAGACGCACCGCATTTTGATGAACGCGATCGACTCGGTCGTGAACCATCCGGGGGGAACGGGCAAGCGCGGCGCCGTGCCCGGCATCCGCGTGGGCGGAAAGACGGGTTCGGGCGAATGGAAGAAGGGCGAGAAGACGCATGCCTGGTTTGCCGCGGTGGCCCCGCTGAACGACCCGCAGATTGCCGTCGCCGTGATTCTTGAGGCGGCGGGAGGCGGTGGCGCGAAGTCCGCTCCGGTGGCCCGCAAGGTCCTCATGGCGTATTTCGGTATCGAGGAGGAGGAAACCAAGAAATGAGTTCGGGACGTTTCCTAGACAAGTCGCTCAAGTACGACTGGCTTTTTTTGGGCATCACTTTTGCGCTGATGACCGTCGGCGTCTGCCTGGTTTATTCCGCGACGACCGGCGAGGACATCCCCATGTACGATACCTTCTGGTTCAAGCAGATCATCTACTTTTTCGGCGGCAGCCTCCTTGCGGCCGGAATCGTGTTCGTGAAGATCGACTGGCTCAAGAATATCGCGTTCCCGATTTATGTCGTGTCGCTTGTGCTGCTGTGCATCGTGCTCTTTTTGGCGGGCGACGTGGTGAAGGGCGCCGGGCGCTGGATCGACCTAGGATTTTTCAAGTTGCAGCCATCGGAATTCGCAAAGATAGCGTACTTGCTGACTATATCGTTCTGGCTTTCCAAACATCCGGTTAGTTTGTTCAAGCTGAAGACGTTTGTCGTCCCGGCCCTGCTGTTCATCGTGCCGTTCGCGCTGGTGCTCAAGCAGCCCGACCTGAGTACGGCGCTCGTGTTTATCGCGATGACGCTGGTGGCGTTCTTCTTCGCGGGGCTTTCGCTCACCGACCTCTTCCTCGTGGTAAGCCCGGTGTTCTCGGTGCTGCTCTCGCATTCGCAGTCCATCTTGTTCCAGGTGCTGTGGGGCGCCTTCATCTGCCTGGTGGTGTTCGCCGTGTTCCGCAGGCACTTGCCCAAGGCGCTGATGGCGGCCATCCTCGTGGTGAACATCCTTTCGGGGTACGCGAGTTCCATGGCCTGGAACATGCTCGAACCGCACCAGCAGAAGCGCGTGAACACGTTCCTTGACCCGATGAGCGACCCGCTGGGCGACGGCTACCAGGTGCTGCAGTCCATCACGGCTATCGGTTCCGGCGGCGCGGTGGGGAAGGGCTTTGGCAACGGTTCGCAGACCAACCTCGCTTTCTTGCCCGAGGAACACACGGACTTCATCTTCAGCGTGCTGGGCGAACAGTTCGGCTTCTTCGGCTGTACGTTCGTGCTGCTGCTTTTCGGCCTGTTCCTCTGGCGGGCGACGGGCATCTGCAAGATGTCTTCCGACCCGTTTGTCACCCTTGTCACGATGGGGGCGTCGACGATAATCCTGTTCCACGTGGTGGTGAACATCGCCATGACGGTGGGGCTCATGCCGGTTACCGGCCTCCCGCTTCCGTTTATCTCGTACGGTGGCTCGTTTGCGCTCACCTGCATGGTCCTGGTCGGCTTCCTCGTGAACATGAGGCTGCACGGCCACCAGTAGACCGCGATTCCCGGTTTTTCGAAAAAAGGCGCCTGTCCGCCTTTTTTTTGTTTCGGGGCGGACAAAGACCCGAGCTGGAACGTCTATAGTCCCAGGAGGTCTATCATGGGTGTCCTCAGGACCATAGAGAATTTTGTTTTCGGCATGGATTGCCTCGGCTGCGGCAGGAGCTCGGAGGCGCTGGACCCGTGGCTTTGCCCGGATTGCATGGAACGGCTGAAGGGCGAGTCGCAGGGGATGAGCTTCCCCGCGCCCGACGTGTTCTGTCTTTTCCCGATGGATTCACTGACGCGCAGGCTGATCCACTCGCTCAAGTACAAGTCGATTCCCGGGATGGCGCGGTTCCTGGTGCGTCATTCGTCGGCGATGCCCGGGGGCGTAATTCACCAGACCGTGGACTCGCTCCCGAGACCCTTTTTCTTTGTGCCCGTGCCGCTCCACAGGGCGCGCTACAGGGAGAGGGGGTACAACCAGGCCGAAATGATCGCGAGGGCGCTGGCTGAGCTCTACGGGGGCCGCGTGTGCCGCTGGCTCCGGCGGCGGACGTTCCGGGTGTCGCAGACCAAGCTCTCGCGCGCCCAGCGCGAAATGAACGTGGCCGGCGCCTTCGAGGGCGCGCTGCCCGCGCGGCTCCCGCCCCGCGGGACGGTCTTCGTGGTGGACGACGTGTTCACCACGGGGGCGACCACGTCGTCTTGCCTGAGCGCGCTGGGCCGGGATTTCCCCTTGCCTACGAAGGTCATGACCCTGCTCTACGACCAGCCGATCTCGGCGGCGGCCGATTTTGCGGCGGACGTGAGGGCTTTCTACGGCGTTTAGCGTTTTTTTTGAGCAGGACCGGAAACAGGAATGGGTCGGCTTAGCCGACCCGTTTCTAGCGGAGGAAGAGGGACTCGAACCCCCAAGCCTTACGGCGGCGGTTTTCAAGACCGCTGACTTACCAATTAGCCTATTCCTCCAGGCGAGTGTAAGGTAAAAAAGTTTACCTTCCGTGTCAACAGTTAACCCTTTTTGTCGAAACTTTTATACTTTTAAGGTGATGGCAACGGAAGAGAATGAAATGGCAGTTGACGAATCGCAGAGGATTCTCCATCTGCTTTTCGAGTATATGCCCAAGATTGCGGCGGAGCGCAAGGTGGACAACCTCCTTGTGCTCATGAACGATCTTGGCCGTTCCGTCGTATGCTCTGACCGCTGTTCCCTGTGGCTTCTGGATAAGCAAAATAAGGAGCTGTGGACCAAGGTCGCCCACGGTGTCGACGAACTCCGCATCCCGATGGGAGCGGGCTTTGCCGGCCATTCGTTGACTTCCGGAGAATCCCTGCTCGTGAAGGACGCGTACCTCGACGAGCGGTTCGACCGCCGTAGCGACGAGAAGACGCACTACCACACGAAGTCCGTGCTGGCGGTTCCCCTCAAGAATTCCATCGGGAAGGTCATGGGCGTTTACCAGGCCATCAACAAGCAGGGAGAACCCGGTTACTTTACTCAGGCTGATCTCGAAAACCTTTCGCTTATTGCCGTGTATTCCGCGAAGACCGTGGAATCCACGATGCTCAACGCCGAACTGGAGGCGACCCAGAGGGATATCATCCATATCCTGGGTGACGCGTCCGAGTACCGCAGTCAGGAGACGGGGGACCACATCCAGCGTGTTGCCGAGGTCTCGTACAATTTGGCCAAGTTCCTGGGCCTGTCGGCGTCCTATTGCGAGAAAATCCGCTTGGCGGCCCCGTTGCACGACCTGGGCAAGATCGGCATCCCGGATGCCGTGCTCAACAAGCCTGGCCGCCTGAACACGACGGAGTTCGCTGTCATGAAGACGCATTCCGTTATCGGGCGCGAGATGCTGCGTGCTTCCAAGCGCAAGCTGCTGCGTTTTGCCGCCGAGATTGCCGGCTCCCACCATGAACGCTGGGACGGTACGGGCTATCCCGACGGACTGAAGGGCGAGGATATCCCGCTTTCCGGGCGCATTTGCGCCGTGGCCGACGTGCTGGATGCCCTGTCCTGCCCCCGTTGCTACAAGGAGGCCTGGCCCGAAGAGGACGTGCGTGCCGAGTTCATCAAGCAGCGCGGGACGCAGTTCCAACCGGAACTGGTGGATGTCCTTCTGGACCATTGGGAACTGTTCTATTCCGGATACCGCAACAGGCGTATCTAGGCGCTGACGGCGCCTTTTTTGGGCCGTACAAAAGGCATTTTGCCTGGACCAGTGAAAAACGTAAATTTTGGGTAAAAAAAAGCCTCCGGAACCGGAGGCTTTTTCGTGGTCCCGGGCGGAATTGAACCGCCGACACGTGGATTTTCAGTCCACTGCTCTACCAACTGAGCTACAGAACCATTTTGGTAGACCAAATTTAGCAATAATGTGTTTTTTGTCAAGGTGTAAAGAAGATATTACCAATGTTTTTTCATTTTTTCTTCATTTTCTACTAGATTTAGTAGTGGATGATATGAATTGGGCTGTTTCTGCACGGTAACGTGCAGAATGGTTTCCTTATTTTATAGGCGGATATTGTGCGTTACTTTAAAATGACTCGAAATCTAATGGCTGTTGGGGTAATCGCTGGAACCTTGCTTGCTTGCGGAAGCGGCGATTCAGAAGAAATTACCCAACCGACATCTTCACCTTCTTCTTCGGCGCAACAGCCGATTGATGTACCGCCCAAAGTGGACTCGACCAAGGTCGTGAATCCTCAAACCGGTGAGGTGAGCACGATTATCGATACGTTGGACCCGCAGGTGGTTTCGACGATTAAGGATATTGACCCCGAGACTGGCGATACCATCTGGGTTACCGACACGGTGTATATCCCGAGAGATACGGTTGTCCGCAGGGTCGGCAATTCCGCATTGCGAATAACCGAAGTTGTTTCGATTAACCTTGACTGGCTCGACGAGGACGGTGACGATCCCGCATGGGTGGAAATCTACAACGCCGGTGACGAGGTTGCTGACCTGAACGGCTATTACCTGGTCGAGAGTCTGGACAAGACGCGCAAGTGGGCTTTCGGCAACGAAATCATTAGACCGAAGTCCTTCCGCAACGTGTTCATCTCCAAGAAGAACATTCCGAAGGCTTCCGAGGCGAAGGATGTCGGTGACCGTCATTACCGTACGCACACCAACTGGAGACTTGACAAGAACGGTGGCACCATCTACCTGATTGACAAATACTACCAAATCCGAGACACTGTGCAGTTCCCCGTTCTCGAACCGGGCATGAGCTGGGGGCGTATCGACGGCGGTGGCTGGAGATATATGGACAAGCCGACTCCGGAAGCCCCGAACACTGAAGCTGAGGCTTACCAGGGTGTCGTTGCCAAGTTCAATTTCGGCTCGGCCGCGGCTGGCTTCTACAGTTCTCAGGTGACGCTGAAAAAACCGACTGTTTCCGATGGCACCAAGATCCGCTGCACCAAGGACGGTTCCTTGCCGAACGAAAACTCCGAGGAATTCAAGAGCGACATGGTTATCGACCACAGCATGGCTCTCCGCTGCGCTGCTTATAAGGACGGTTTCCTGACGAAGGAAGTCGTCACCAATACGTACTTCATCAGTCAGCAGGTCAAGATGCCCGTGGTGGCCGTGACCGTGGACTCTGCCTTCTTCAGGGAAAACTACGTCAAGTGCGAGGCCTCTGATCCTGATGAATGCCCGAAGGGCATGTACGCCGATGTGGAACGTCCGGTCCACGTGGAATATTTCGAGAATGGCAGCGACTCCAAGGAAAAAACCTGGGAAATCGATGCCGGCATTTCGCTCATGGGTAACTGGAGCCGCGTCAAGGACAAGAAGTCCGTCGCCATCGTGATGCGCGAGAAGTACCAGAATGGCCGCATCAACTACCCGCTGTTCCCGACGAATCCGAACGTTACCAAGTACAAGTCCTTCAATCTCCGCAACAACGGAAACCGCTTTGTCATTGACTATGTCGCGGACGCCATGGGCGGTGAAATCTTGAACGGTAGCGGAGTCGATTACCAGCGTAGCCGCCAGGTGGTCGTGTACTACAACGGTCACTACCACGGCATTCACGACATGCGCGAACGCTTCAACGAGAGCTATGTTGAGTCCAACTACGGTATCGACAGCAAGTCGGTCGACATGGTCAAGCATCTGAAGGACAGCCTGCACGCCAACGGCGGTTCCGTGGACGGGTACAAGCAGTTGCTCCAGTTCGTCGGAACGAACGACTTCTCGGGCGAGAATAACGCGAATTACGCGGAAGTCCAGAAGATGATGGATGTGGGCAACTTTGCCGACTACATGGCTACCGAAATCTATGCGCATAACGGTGACTGGCCGAACAACAACGTCCGCGCTTGGCGCAGCCCCGATCAGCCCTGGAAGTTCATGGTCTACGACTTGGACCACGGCTTTGGCTGGAAGTGGGGTGTGGATGATCCTGTTGGTGGCGATAAGTTTAATGACGGGACAAACATGTTTACCTGGATCAAGCAGGGCGGCGGAAACAAGCCCTGCAAGGAAACGGGCTGCTTTGCTAACCTGTACATCCAGCTTATCAAGAACCCCGATTTCAAGCGTCTGTTCATCAACCGCAGCTGCGCCATGTGGAAGGGCTACCTGAACGCTGACAGGGTCGCGACTGTCGTCGACGATATGGTTAAGACCATTCCGTCATCCGAGAAGGATAGGGACCTCGAAAAGTTCAATCAGGGCGGAATGTACTATCCGGAACCGTTTGACTGGAAGGGCGATCTCCTGAAATCCTGGGCTAGGACTCGCGACAATGAAATTGTCGACAATTACAAGCACGAATTCTTCAAGGAAGACGGAGACTTGCCGCTTGACGGTAGCCTTGTGAGCGTTTCTATCAAGGCCGATGGCGATGGTACCGTGTTCATGGAAGGCATGCGTCTGCCTGGCACGACATCCCCGACGTCTTTCACAGGCAAGTTCTTCAATGGGATGAAGATGCAATTGTCTGCCGTGGCTACGAACGGTGCCGTGTTTAAGGGCTGGACGGGCTGCGACGCTGTGGATGGCAAGCCGGAAACCTGCATTGCTACAGTCAAGGACGGTTTGACGATTTCCGCTAACTTCAAGTAAGATTGCGGCTGAACCGATAATTTTTGCGCGGGCTTTTAAGTCCGCGCTTTTCTGTTTTTGGAGCGCGGCTTGCGCTAGGTATATTTCTAAATTTGTGGCATGAAGAGTCCCGTACGCAAGATGTTCGACGATATCGCCAACCGCTATGATTTCTTGAATCATGCACTGAGTTGCTGTCAGGACATTCTGTGGCGCCGGAGCTGCTGCCGCGAACTGAAACGGATGAAGCCGGGCAGGCGCCTGCTGGACTTGTGCGGCGGTACGGGCGACTTCGCGGCAACCTACGAAAAGTTTAACGGGAGGCCCGACGTGGCCGTGCTGGGGGATTTTTCCTACGGCATGCTGAAGGGGGCGGCCGGAAAGAATATGACGGCGGTCCCCGTGCAGCTTGATGCGATGAAAATGCCCTTTGCTGACGGGTCGTTTGACGTGGTCCTGAACGGGTTTGGGATGCGCAACCTTCCGGATGCGGAAGGGGGGCTGAAGGAATCGGCCCGAGTGCTTGCCGAGGGCGGGTTCCTCCAGGTGCTCGAGTTCTTCTCGCCGCGCGGCGTGTTCAACAAGTTTTTCTACAAGAGGCTCGCCCCGCTGTTCATCCCGGTGCTCGGCGCCGTGTTCAGCAAGCGCGATGCCTACGAATACCTGGTCAACTCGGTGCTGCGCTTTTTGCCGGTGAACGAGTTTGTCGCCCTCGCCGAAAAGAGCGGGTTCGAGCTCGTGCACGTGAAGCCCTGCTTTTTCGGGGTCGCGTTCCGCGTGCTGTTGCGCCGCAGGTCCAGTGCCGTGGTGGACGGGGGCGCGAGATGAGCCGCTATGTGCTCGGCGTGACGGGCGCTAGCGGGGCGATCTACGCCACGCGCACGGCGATGTATTTGAAAAAGTTCGGGCACGAAGTTTCGCTCGTGGTGACGGGACCCGGCCGCGAGGTCGTGGAGTACGAGGGACAGGGCGCGCTTTTTGATTTTGCCTCGCGTGTATTCAATGTGGACGACTTCTTTGCGGAATGCGCCAGCGGCTCTGCCGACTACGCGGGCATGGCCGTGGTGCCGTGCTCCATGGGGACGCTCGGCCGCATCGCTGCGGGAACGTCCGACAACTTGCTGGTGCGCAGCGCGGACGTGTGCCTCAAGGAACGCCGCCCGTTGGTCATCGTGCCCCGCGAGATGCCGTACAACCTGATACACCTTGAAAACATGGAACGGGTGACCCGTGCGGGGGCTGTCGTGATTCCCGCTTCGCCGCAGTTCTACAGCAAGCCCGCGACCATCGAGGAACTCGTGGATACCGTGGTGGCGAAGGTGCTCAAGCATCTGGGAGCGGCTTCGGTTGCGGACTGCGCCGGAATTGTAAAACCGTGGGGCGACCCCGAACCCGGGGCCTCGAGCCTCGAACCTCGAGCCTCAAAATAGATTTGACTATGTTGAAGAAAATATTAGAGTTTGGCCACATGGTGCGCTTCAGCCACTCGCTGTTCGCGATGCCTTTCGCCCTCGGCTCCATGTGGGTCGCGGCAAACGGCTTCCGCGGCATGGATGTCGCCGCTGCCGCCAAGATGATCGCCTTGATCGTGGGCTGCATGGTGACCGCCCGCAACAGTGCGATGACCTTCAACCGCATCGCTGACGCCGATATCGACGCGAAGAACCCGCGCACGGCAAAGCGCCACCTGCCTGCAGGCCGCCTGAGCCGCCGCTCCGTATACGCCTTCCTCGCCGTGAACGGCGTCCTGTTCGTTGCCTTCGCCTTCATGCTGCAGCCCCTCGCGGGCGCCCTCGCGCTTCCCGTGTGGCTCCTGCTGCTCTCGTATTCGTACTGGAAGCGCTTCTCGTGGCTTTGCCACTGGTTCCTCGGCTTCGCCATCGGAATGAGCCCGCTCGGCGCCTGGATCGCCATCCGCGGCGAGTTCGCCGTGTTCCCGATATTCCTGCTCGTGATTCTCATGCTCTGGATGGGCGGTTTCGACATCATCTACGCGACGCAGGACGAGGAAATCGACCGGCAGATGGGCCTGCATTCGGTACCTGCCCGTTTCGGCCGCAAGCGCGCACTGCAAATCGCTTTTTGGAGCCATATCGCCATGCTTGTGCTCTGCGTGGCGTTCGGCCTTTTCTGGGGCATGGGTGCCCCCTGGTGGGTGGTGACGGCCCTGATGGCCGCTGCCGTTCTCTACATTCACTTGTTCCGCAAGTCCGATGACCTGGACGCCATGAACCGCGATTTCTTTTTGGCGAACGTTGCCATCAGCGTGCTCGTGATGGCGGGGCTCATCGTGTGGATTTGCATGGGAGGCGACGTCAATGCCCTTTATTAAAAAGCCCTTTACCACAGAAGACAAAATCAAGATGTTCGAACGCATGGGCTCCACGGCGGCCGTCATCGCGCTCGTGCTCGTGGTCCTCATCGAGACCGGCCTTGCGGGCGAGAACAGGGAAGCCGCCGATACGGCCCTCACGGCGATGATCGTGGTGCTTGCCGTCTCGCTTGTCGGCAGCATGTTCTTCAAGCGTAAGCAGAAGTAGTCGCTTATATTTCCAGGTCGGCGCTGTAGACGGTCTCGATGGTGCCGTCGTCGCATTCGAATTTCAGGCTGCCGTCATCCTGCATGTCGAGGATCTTGCCGTGCTTGCGGATCGGCTGTCCGCTCATGTCCAGCTCGATAATCGTGCCCGGAGCCCCGATGAACTTGTCCATCTTGCGCCAGGCTTCGACCCACGGGGCAATGCCGAATGCAGTGAACTGCTTCACCGCGCGTTCCAGGCTCCCGATGAGCGCTTTCAATAATTTTTCTCTGTCGACTTCGCGGCCGAGGATCGCCTTGAGCGTCGTGACGTCGCGGTTGAGTTCCGCGTAGTCCTCCGGGTCGCTGTTCACGTTGATGCCGACGCCCATGGAAAGAGCGGGAACCGTCCTGCCGTGCGAGTTGCTGACCGTGCTGGCCGGGATGTAGATAATCTCGGAGAGGATTCCGCAGAACTTGCTCTTGCCGTAAAGGATGTCGTTGGGCCACTTGACGGTGATCTTCGTGCCGTCGCTTGCCTGCTGTTCCTGCATCCCGGTGAACACCTCGGCGAACGTGAGTGCCGCCACCTGGGTAATCTGCGCGAAGCGCTTCGGGGGAATGCCTTCAAGCGGGATGAGGATGTTGAAGTAGAGGTTCTTGCCGACGGGCGAATTCCACGTGCGTTCGTGGCGCCCGCGTCCCGCGCTCTGCGAGTCCGCGACAAAGAGCGTGCCCGGCGGAATAAGCCCTTCGCGGGCCTGTTCCTTCATGAGCGTGTGTGTGCTGCCGATTTCGTCAAAGAGCCTGGCGGGTGCGCTGTCGAAGCCGAATACTTGCCAATCGTGGAACTTGTGCGATTCCATCGGCGGCACCGGCTAGTCGTCGTCCTTGCGCTCGTCCTCGAGCATCTTCAGGGCTTCTTCGGGGAAGATGTTGAAGTATTCGCGCTTCTTGTCCTCGAAGAGCTGCAACAGGCGTTCCTGCTCGAACTGCTCGCGGTCGATGTTCTGCATGAAGAACTCGTCGCGGGCGAAGTCGCGGGTGGTCATCAGTTTCTTGATGTCCTCGGAGAGGTCCACCTCGTCCCACAGGATGTAGTAGGACTGCACGTCCAGGCTGCCGAAGATGTCGACGTTCAACTTGATGGAATTGCTCTTGCTGGAATCGACGAGCTCGACCCTGGTCTCGCGCTTCTCGGGGCGGAAGACGTCCACGTCGTTGACCTTCTTGTTCAGTTCCTGGGCCGTTGCGGGCATTGCCAGGAAGGCGCAGAGGGCCAAAACGCCAAAAACGCACCGGCAGAATGTCCGGTGCTCGAAGTGCTTATGGAAACCCCAGCGTCTCATACACATACAATATAAATTTTTACATGGGCGTGTAAGTAGGGAAAATTTCCAGATTTCGCATAAATTTCAAAACCTGTGAGTAAAAATACGGGTTTTTGAAGAAATAAGGGCGAAAATGGGCTCGTCCGCCCTTTACGGGGCGAGCGGCATCCAGGGCTTCACGGTGTCGATGGACTTGAGCAGGCCCTGCCGGTTGCGCCGGATGGCCGCGGCGGCGATCATCGCGCCGTTGTCGGTGCTGAGGCTCCTGTCGGGGATGCAGAAGCGGATGCCGTGACGGTTGCAGTAGTCCTGCAGGCGTGTGCGCAGCCACGCGTTCGCGCTCACGCCGCCACCGACGACGAGCGTTTTCATCTTGGTAATCTTGAGCGCCGTGACGGTCTTTGTGACGAGGCTGTCGACGATGGCGTCTTCAAGCGAAGCGCAGATGTCGCCGAGGTGCCCCTTGATGAAGTCGGGTTCGTGGGTTTCCGTGTAGCGGAGCACGGCCGTCTTGAGACCGCTGAACGAGAATTCGCAGTTGTTGTGGATGTGCAGGGCTCGCGGGAAGTCCACGAACTTGCGGTTGTGCCCTTGGGCGAGCTTGCTGATGGTCGCTCCCGCGGGGTACTTGAGGCCGATGAGCTTGCCGCACTTGTCAAAAGCTTCGCCGGCGGCATCGTCGCGGGTGCGGCCGATGCTTGTGTACTTGAAGCCGGGTTCTTCCAGGATGAGTTCCGTGTGCCCGCCCGAGACGGTGAGCGTGAGAAACGGCGGCTCGATGTCGGGGTTGCTGAGCCAGGCGGCGGCGAGGTGGCCTTCCAGATGGTTCATGCCGTACGCCGGGATGCCCAGGTCGCGGGAAAGTCCCTTGGCGAAGCTTGCGCCGACGAGCAGCGGCCCCATGAGCCCAGGACCCGTGGTGTAGGCGATGGCGTCGATGTCGCTGAGCGAGATGCCGGCTTCCTTGACGGCGGCTTCCGCGATGGGGGCGATCTTCTGCAGGTGGGCGCGCGCCGCGATTTCGGGGACGACGCCCCCGTAGAGCGCGTGCTCGTCGATCTGACTGTAGAGCGGGTTGGATATCACCTTGAGCGGTTCGTCCTGGAGAACCGCGCATGCGGTCTCGTCGCAGCTGGATTCAATCCCGAGCCAGAGCACTACTTGCCCTCCTCGTCGATGTCGTCCATCGTGAATACGGTGGGCTTTGCCGGTGGTTGCGTGGAATCTGTCGCCGTTTCGGTGGTGGGCTGCGGAATCTTCTTCTGCAGGCGCACCTTGTCGGGCTTGACCTGGATACCCTTGATGCTCAGGTCGGTGTTGATGCTCTTGTCGATCATCAAGCGAACGGTGGGCGGCAGGCTGTCCACGTCCTCGATGGCGAAACGGTTGATTTCCACGAACAGGTCGAGCGCTTCGGCCTTCAGCGTGTCCAGGATCTTTTCGCCACCGGTGATTTCCACCTCAACGGTGTTAGGAACGAGGCTCATTTCGTTCTTGTCGTAGCGGCCAATCAGGTGGACAGGAATGCTTTTAAATACTTTGTTTGTAACCTTCTGCACGTCGATGGAAATTTCGATTGTGGAATCGTTCGGCGCGACGTAGGCGGGCAGCTGGTCGAAGCGGAGCGGTACCGTGTAGCGGCCGGGCGCCTTGACGGAATCGTAGCGGATGGAGTCGGTGGGCACCTCGATGATGCGCATGAGCGCGTTGCGGGCACCGGACACGTTCAGTCCTTCGGGAGTGAGCACGGGGTCGCTCGTGATGATGTAGCCGTTGGCCGGCCTGAACGTCACGTTGGACTTGATCGGGACGTTGCGCACGATGCGCGTGTCGATGTCGAGGTCGATGAAGCTGAGCCTTTCGTCGGAGTCCACGTAATGGATGTTCGGGAAGTTCGGGGCGGAGTAGTTCTTGGAGCCGATGTGCACGCGGTGGCTGCCGAGCTCGATGTCGTGCAGGTCGACGACGATGCTCGCGCCCTTGGCTTCCTGCGAGCGCATGCGGATGAGGTCGAACGGCCTGCCCTCCACGGTGATGGGCATGCTCTGCGGCGGCCTCGAGGCGATGGCGAGCGTTTCCGGGAGCTTCGAGAGGATGATGGGGGCTTCTATCTCGAGCTGGAAATTCTTAAGCGAGATGACATAGAACCAGAGGGCAATCCCGAAAAGGAATGCTGTAATCTTTAATGCGATGTGTTTCATGTTCGCCCCTAAATGACTCCCATAAATTTAGTTATTATTCGCTTTGTGTTAGGTCAATTAGGTTACTTAGTATCGGAATCCTTCAGGGGATGGAAGCAGCACCGTACGGTCATCCTGCCCTCTCTTGTCACGATATTCCTCTGTTCGCTGCTGTTGGCGTCGTCTTCGCTGTTCCTCGGAGGCGCCATGCGCGTCATCGACACCGAAAAGTCGCTGTATGCCATTGAGGCCTTCTTGCCCGGGCCCATCCCGGACGATTCCGTGGCGGCCGTGCGTTCCAGGCTTTTGCACATGAAGCATGTGGACAGCGTCGAGTACGTGAGCGCCGACAGTGCCTTGGCCGACTTCCGCAGGCATTTTTCGGGCGACATGCTCGACCTGGTGGACGACAACCCCATCCCGCCCTTTTTCCGTATCAAACTTGACGACAGGAGCAAGACCCCGGTCGACCTCATCGAGGTGCGCAAGTCCATCGCCAGGGACGGCGTGTTCGAGGAGGTGCAGGCCCCCGTGGACTGGGTGAACCGCATCGCCGAATGGAAATTCAAGATGGTCTTCTGGCCGGTCACGATATGCGCCCTGCTGCTTGTCACGCTTTCGCTCATCATCTGCAATTCGGTCCGGCTTTCCCTGCTTTCGCGCAAGCTGCTCGTCGAGAACATGAAGTACGCTGGCGGCAGCACCTTCTTCATCCAGTTCCCCTTCGTGCTGGAAGGCTTTGCGCAGGGTCTGCTCGGGAGCGTCACGGCGGTGATCGTCCTCTGGATGGTGGTGGACGGGATTACGGAATCCTTCCCGATAGTCGGCAGCTATGTCGACGGATTCGGCGGAATACTGTTCCTTGTTGTACTCGCGGTCTCCTCCCTTTCGGCCTATTTCAGTTTCCATACGGTGCGCGGGTTCCTCAAGACAAAACGCAACGAGCAGGAATAAAGACCCATGCGCCTGTTCACGATTCTGCTGTGTTTGCTCGTTGGTTTGGTGTGCGCCGCCCCGAAGAAGACGGATGCGCAGATCAAGGAGCAGAAGCAGGCGCTCAAGAAACTCGAAAATGACCTTGCCAAGAAGCGCAAGGAACTCGCGATGCTCGAAAGCGAGGAGAAGGGCGTCATCAACACGATTTCGCTTTTGGACCAGAACCTGAACCAGACGCGTACCTACATCGCGGAACTTGCGAAAAGCGAGGCCATGGTGCAGGGTGCCGTGGTGCGGCTCGCCGCCGACATCGATTCGCTTGACCGGAAGATTGTCGAGCGCAAGGAGGCCATGAAGCGCCGCATCCGCAGCCTTTACGTGAACGGCAGGCAGAGCGAGGCGCTCGTGCTTTACAGTCTCCTTTCGCAGAAGGGCAACCCCGACCGCCAGGTGTACTGGGTGCACCATATCCTCAACGAGGACCGCGAACAGGTGCTGCTCCTTTCGCGCATGATGTCGGAGCGCGACGAGATGAAGAAGGCCGAGCAGGACCACCTGAGCGACCTCAACAGGATGCGTAGCCGCAAGGCGCAGGAAGAGAAGGGGCTCGTGACGCAGATGAGCAGCCAGGAGAAGATGCTGCTTTCGCTGAAGGAAGACAAGAACATGCAGAAGAAGGCGCTGCAGGAGTTCGAGCGCAACCAGAAGACCATGCAGGCCCTCATCAAGAAGCTAGAGGAAAAGCGCAAGAAGGAAATCGAAGCGGCGAAGAAGGCCGAGGAAGAACGCAAGAAGAAGGCGGCCAAGGCCAAGAAGGGCAAGGGCGGCAAGCCCGAGAAGGAAGAGAAGGTGGTGAAGAAGCCGCAGGTCGCCGTGACGACTCCGGTGACCGGCCCGAAGTGCATGCCGCTCAAGGGTGAAATCATCAGCAACTACGGCTTGCAGGAACATCCGGTTCTGCACATCACCACGCGAAACCTCGGCGTGGAAATCCGCGGCAAGAAGGGCGCCGCCGTGCGTGCCGCTGCGGCGGGAACCGTGGCGATGGTCGCAGAGATTGACGGCCGCGGTCCGTCCGTGATTATCGAGCACGAAGGCGGGACGTATTCCGTGTACGGGCACCTCCAGAGCATCCGCGTGCAGGAAGGCAAAACGGTAAAGAATTGCGAGGAAATCGGTACGGCCGGTGACATCGCGTCTTTAAATGGAATTAAATTGTATTTCCAAGTTAGCGAGGGTACGCAGACCGTGGACCCTCTTGAATGGTTGAAACAGAAATGATTGAATATCGCTTGAACGGCCCATCGTCCCAGAACCGGCAGCGCATCCGCCTCATGGCGGCGCTCCGTGAAAGCCGGTTCCCGCAGGCCATCCTTATCGATGGTCCGGCAGGCATTGGGAAGAAGGCGTTGGCGCTTGAAATTGCGAAGGCCCTGCAGTGCAGTGCCGGGGAATCCAGGCCTTGCGGACACTGCTTCGGCTGTAAGATGGCTGTCGACCCGGGCAATACCGACAACTGGGTCGTGCCCATGGAGTCCAAGGAGGCTTCCGCCAGGAGTGCCGCCGACGTGGCGTCGGGCAGCACGGCGAAGACGGTGCAGGATTACAAGCAGGCCTACATCGAAGAGATTGTGAAGAACCCCTACCGCATCGACGTGTTCAGCGCCGCGGCGGGGATAACGGTGGACCTCATCCGCAACATGACGGCGGGATTCGCCCTCAAGGGCGACCGCGTTCGCACGATCATCGTCGCGGAAGCGGACCGCATGAACGATTCCGCTGCGAACGCCTTCCTCAAGACGCTTGAGGAAGTCCCGCCGGATACCTATTTCATATTGACGACCAGCAGCCGCGAACGCCTGTTGCAGACTATCCGCAGCCGCTGCCTTGCCCTGCACCTTTTGCCGCTCACCGACGACGAAGTCCGCGAGATCGCGGTGGAGTACGCGAACGACGACTACGACGAGTCCGCCGTCACCGACGACGTGGTGGGGCTTTCCGTGGGGTCCCCCGGTAAGGCCATCTACTACGCCCAGCACGCTTCCGCCTGGCTCGACCTGTCTGCTCGGTTCGTGAACATGTCGCTATCGGGCGACTACACTGATCTGTTTTTTGAACTGGAAGAGGCGGGCATCGAGGATGCCGCCGATGCGAACCGTTTTTTGGAGGTGCTCTCGTTCCTGTTGGCCGACATGGCCCGCGGGATGGCCGGCGCCCCGCTCCGCATCGCCGACACGACGGCCAAGGTTGACACTTCCGCCTACCCGCTAATCGACGCGAACGCAGTGGACCTCGCCCTGGTCGACGTCCAGGAGACCATGTCGCGCATCGCGAGCCGCCGCACGGCGCCACGGGTGTGCATGCAGGCCCTCGCGGTCAAGCTTTTCGAGGGGGCCAAGTGATGGAAGAACTGGTCGCCTCGACTTTGGCCCGTGAACTCAAGGTACCGCACCTCGTGGCGAGGTTCCTTGTGTCGCGTGGGGTGAAGAACGTGGGCGACGCCTACCGGTTCTTGTATGGCAGCGACAGCGACATCGCGGACCCGATGTCCATGATGGGCATGGGGGAGGCGATAGACTGGCTCCTGGATGTCCAGAAGAGCGGCGAGGAAATTTTCATCTTCGGCGACTACGACCTCGACGGCATGACCTCGGTCACCTTGCTCAGCAAGGCGCTCGCCGAAATCGGCATCGCCACGCAGTGGCGCCTGCCCAACCGCTTCGGCGACGGCTACGGGCTTTCCGTCAGTGCCGTCGACGAGATGTACGAGGCGGGTGCGCGCAACCTGATCACGGTGGACACGGGCATTACCGCGAACGCGGAAATCGCCCACGCCAAGGAGCTCGGGATGCGCGTCATGGTCATGGACCACCACCAGCCCAGCGGCGACGGACTGCCGCCGTGCGACGTGTTGCTCGACCCGCACCAGGATGGCGACGCCTACCCGAACCCCGAACTCTGCGGGGTCGGTGTTTCGTACAAGTTTGTATGTGCCCTGTTCGCAAGGCTCGGCCGGCCCGTGCCGACGCGCTTCCTCGACCTGGTGGCACTGGGCACTTTGGCCGACCTCGTGCAGATGACGCCGGAGAACAGGCGCTTCACGAGGATTGGTCTCGAGCACCTGCGCAACAGCGAGTGGCCTGGCCTGCAGGCCATGTACAGCTCGCTCATGAAGTCCGGCAGCAGCGTGGGCGGCATCGACGTGATGTACAAGTACGCCCCGCTCCTCAACGCGCCCGGCCGCATGGAACGCCCCGATCCGGCGCTCAAACTGCTATTGAGCGGGAACAAGGCCGAGGCGATGACGCTGCTTTCTGAACTCAAGAACTGGAACGCCCGCCGCAAGCAGAAGGAATCCGAGATTACCGAGATGGCGCTCAAGAACGTGCGCGAGCAGTACGGCGAGAAGGTCCCCGAAGTCATCGTGGTGGCGGGGGAGAATTGGCACGTGGGCGTTATCGGCATTGTCTCCGCGAAGCTCGCCCAGGAATTCCATAGACCGGCAGCGGTGCTGTCGATCATCGACGGCATGGCGCACGCGAGCGCCCGCGCCGTCCCCGGCTTCAACTGGCACAAGGCCCTTTTCGACGTGCGCGACCTTTTCGAGCGCTGGGGCGGCCATGCGAACGCCGCCGGCTTCTCGCTTGCCGCGACAAAGATTGACGAACTCCGGGAACGGCTGGAAGCCGCCGCCCGTGAGCAGGGCTACACCGGCGGCGGTCCCGAGGTGGACGAGGCCCACCGCTTCGACATCGAGGTCGCGCTCCGCGAGCTCTCCGTGGCCCCGTCGCCGTCGCACCCGAAGGCGCACACCGTGCTCGACTACTTCGAGCTGATGGAGCCGTTCGGCGGCAACTTCCCTTATCCGGTATTCCGCGCCGAGGGCGTGAGCGTGCACCGTGTGCGCGAACTCCGCGGCGGGCACCTGCAGATGGAACTTTCCCAGGCCGGAAGCTCCACCTATTCTGCCATCGGTTTCGGCCTGCGCAAGAACAAGGTGCTTGTCGGCAAGAACCGTCCCGTGACCATAGTCTTCGAACCCACGTGGAACTACTACAACGACAAGAAGACCATCCAACTTTGCGTGAAGGCGATTGAGTAGGGGGTTGCGATGTTCAAGAGAAACCTTCCGATAGTCCTGTTCGCCATGGTGTTCCTGGTCATCGTCTATGGCCTTGTCACCACTCCTCCGCGCTACGCCCCCGTCAAGACCCGCATGGTCATGGAGGAAGTGGAGGAGTTCGTCCCGCAGTCGTACTACAAGGGCCGAGTCCTGATGCCCGATGTCGATGACCTGTATGTGCTGGAGAACAGCGCCGGCCGCGACGTGCTCAAGCTGGGCAAGTCGCTGCAGGGCAGGGCCGCCGGGCTCCACTGGCTCGCATCCCAGCATTTCCGCACCTACAACGACGACGTGCTTGTCGGCCTCAAGCTGACCATCGACTCCACGGGCCACATTGACTATCCCGAGATACTCTATTGCAATACGAATGACGACGATTTCAAGTGGAAGCTTATCCGCCATATCCGGACGTACTGGGTGTATCCGCGCACAAAAGGCGGGATAACCGAGTTCTGGTTCCCGGTCAGGTGGCTCGCGGAATATTAGCGGGATTTTGGCGGGGCCTTGCCGGCCCCGTTTTTTTATGCCTTGAGAATCTTGAGCAGGTCGGCGGCGCGCTTCTCGATGAGGATGAACGCCTCGAACATGCGGGCCTCGCGCCACTTGACCAAGTACTTGGCGCGCCATTCCTCGGCCACTTCAGCGGCCGGCTCGTGTTCCTTCTCGTTCCTGTACCAGACTTCCTTCTTGATTTCCTTGATCATGTCGCCCATCTCGGCGGCAGGCTGCAGGGAACCCTTGCACAGGAGCAGGGCGCGCAGGTTGTCGAGCAGGATTTCGTCGGTGGGGTTCTCCGCGTCGTCTCGGGCGCAGTCCCAGATTTCGCCGCGGTGGCGTTCCGTCCAGCCTATCAGGTGCTTCTCGGTCTTGTCGAGTTCGCCCTTGGCGAGCTTTTCTTCTACCGCCTCGCGGGGGTAGTAAATGCTGTTGGGGTAGAATTCTATCATGTTTTACTCGAAATTTTACGAAAAACCTTTGTTTTTAATGCCCGGGGCGGGACTTGAACCCGCACGAGGTTGCCCCCAAGGGATTTTAAGTCCCCAGTGTCTACCATTCCACCACCTGGGCAGCAGTGAGTTGCCTTGAAAATATAGCAAAATTTGTTAACTTTTATTTTATGAAAAGAACAACCTCCCTTATTTTTGCACTGGCCGTGTGCCTTGCTTCCTTTGTTCCGGCATTCGCCGTCGACGATGGTTCGGAACCCCCTGACAACTTCACCATCCTCAAGGAAGAACTCGCCCTCATCCGTGACAGCTACCTGGTCAGCTTGAACGAGGCCATCGAGAACTCCCTTGGCGAGAACACCGAGGATCTCACTCCGTGGTTCCACCTTCGCGATGAGGGCAAGGCCGCCACGTGGGCCGACCTCAGCTACGAGGTCCCCGCGACCCTCAAGTACCTCAAGGTCACCGAGATTCCCTACGGCCTGCACATCCAGGGCAAGGTCGGGCAGTACAGCGGCGACGTGAAGGTTACCGTCGTCACCCGCGATATGGACATCTTCTACGACCGCGTGTTCATGAAGGGCACGAGCGCCGACTTCAAGAACCTCGTCATCGAGCTCTTCCGCAACGACCGCGTGGTCTACTACGACAACTCCACCCCGTGCAAGATGGCTGCCGTCACCTGCATCCACGAGTACAAGCAGGGCACCCTGGGCCTCAAGAAGAAGTCCAAGAAGTAAAAGCGACAGGAATCCTCGGGTAAAACCCGTTTCACGACAAAAAGCCGGGCGAAAACCCGGCTTATTTTTTTTGAAAAAAAGCGTATTTATGGCTTTCTAAGCCGTTAACATTTGTTTACATATTGTTGATAGTAAGAAAATGTTAACAATCTCACTTGATGTGATAGTGATAATTACTTATATTATTGTTGGTAAGTAGGGTGGGGCTTGCTTCTGAAAAGCGAGCTCCCCTTCCTTGTCTATTCGAAAGTTGTCTGCGAATATTTCTTACTTTGTGACTAACAATCACTTAGGAGAAATAGGGTATGCATATGTTACATTCGAGAGAGATGAAAAAAGGGTTCACAATGATTGAGCTACTCGTGGTGGTGTCCATCATGGGTATTCTTTCGGCTATGGGCGCCGCGAGTCTGCACGGCGCGGTTGTGAACAATCGCGTGAAGGACGCCGCCATCAATGTCACTGCCTATCTGGAACGCGTCGCCAGCGAGACCAACCGTCTGTCGCAGAAGGTGTGCGTCGAAATCCAAGGCAAGACCATTTATGCGGTCAAGGGCGAATGCGGCTCTGAAGGCGCAACCCACATCAGCGAGTACACTCTCGAGGGCGAACTGAACTTTGATACTAGCTGCAAGGAGGGGAGTACCTCCTGGGGTTCGGACGGAGCAATTTTCGAACCCAAGTTCGGCTTAAGCGCGGCTCCCGTGGAAGGCTGCATTATTATCAAGTACGGCAACGGTGACAAGTGGGCCAAAGTGCTTAAGAAAAAGAGCAAGAACAATATCACCCCGCAAATTTCTTACGACAGCGGTGCAAATTGGGCGGACCTCTAATGCACGTGCGCGATCTTAGAAAGAAAATTTTTGGCAGCATGTCCGGATTCGGCATCGTCGAGGTCCTCATTTCTGCCGCCGTGCTCGGCTTTTTGTACTTGGCCCTTCTGCACATGCAGGTCGGCAACCGCGAGGCTCTGCTGAGAATCCGCGGCCGCGACGGCGCCGTCGAAGTGGCTCAGAACATCATCGATTCCCTCAAGACTGTGGGAGTCGCCTCTATCACGTCTTTCTCCAAGAACGACATCGTCAAGTCCTGGGACCGTGGAACGGGCGGCAAGTCGAGCGTGACATACAGCGCTGACGTGACCGTGGGCTCGGCCAGCGAGTACAAGACCGAGACATCTTCCAACTACGACAATATTGAGCACGTGTACGCCAAGCAGGTGGACGTGAAGGTGTCGTGGAATTTCAAGGGCTCCGTGCAGTCAGTTAACGTTTCAAGTGTGGTGCGATGAAGAAGTCCGGCTTTACTTTGATTGAACTCATGGTCTACATCGCCATTGTCGGTGTGGTTGTCATCGTGGCGGGCCAGGCTTTCAGCAACAGCACTAAGATGCGAGTGCGGACCGAGAGCATGATCAAGGCGAACGCCGCCGCCGAAGAGGCGGGGATGCTCATCCAGGAAGATGTCGCCCAGATGGGGGCGAAGAGTGCCCTGGTCACGAATACTTCAGGTGCTTCAGATGATGCCTTTGTGTCATCGATGGTTTATATGGACGCTGATGGTGGAGATTTGTCGTCGTTTACCATTTCGTCCAAAGACGATAACGATGATCTAGTAATGCGTCGTATGCGTTATGCGGCGGATGGTTCCTACGAATCGGTTGAAGAAGTTGAGTGGTTCGTAAATAATGGGAAACTTTACCGTAAATGTAAGACATTACAGTCGGCTTTGGCGACGGTCCCGGATGATTGTCCTCTGGTGGATCCGCCGAGTGTCGAAATTGCAGATAATGTCGTTTCTTTTAACGTTATTCCGGCCAAACCATCGGTTCTTGAATCGGATTATAGCAATATGTCTAGTGATAATTCTCCGCGGCTGTTGCCCTCAACGGATAGAAATGCCAATGCGTTTAGATTGGTGGCTCGATATGGGGAGGATGATTTTGAAAATCTTGTACGTGAACCGCAGAGGGGCGGTAGTAGCGTAACTTTATCTGGTTTTTCTACGAACTATGATGTAACTAGCCAGACTGTAGCTACTACGAAAAAGGCTAATCAATTATATCTTGCTACAGGAGCTCTTGATTATAACGAAACATCTTCATCATGGAAGAGCATGTGTGCTAAGGTGGATTTGGAAGCCGATGAAGAATACGAACTTTCATTCCGCATTCCCTTTGTTTCCGATGACAAAAGCCGTTCGTTCTGTCCGGGTGTGGATCACATGACTGTTGGTTTCCGGAATGCTGAAAATGGAGCTCCGGTAGAAGGTCTTCGTGATTATGCCTTTTATCCTCCTATTGCAAAAAATGCCGATAGTCATAGATCTGTTCGTTTTAGCGTAAAGACGGCAAAAAAGGATTTGTGCCTTGCTTTTACTTTTGCAATGTATTCGCCTACGGCTCCGTATGGTTCGGTTACCATAGCCGATTTAACATTGAATAAGGTTGATCTGTCCCATTTTAATTTTGATGAAAGCTATGTGCCTGAAGTAGAAGATAAGAAGAAAATCAAGGCAATGCGATTGGATTTGAAACTCAAACGTGACGGCGAATCAGGAAATTTGTCTATGGTGGTTCCTGTCCCGAGTAATGGTGAAAATTGAAGAAGGTGAAGTATGAATAAATTAAAGAAAGGTGTATCTCTTGTAACGGTGCTGCTGTTCATGATGGTGGCGACAATCGCCGCAACGGCAACGTACAAGTGGTTGAGCTCTGTCGGTGGTTCATCGGTTGCTCGTTTGGAACTTTCTGAAGCCCGAATGGCCGCAAGAGCGGGTATTGACGCAGCTCGCTCGTGGATGTCGTTCAACGGAAATGATGTAGGCGCCTTGATTCAACAGTATTTTGAGAATTCCAAGAAGCCGATTTTCTTGAATCCAGTTTTGCCGAGATTGACCTCCAGCAAAATGAAAGACAGTGTTTGGCTTGTTGGCGTAAATACGGAAAAGTCGAACTATAAACTGAAAATTCTTTCAGTTGGAACGACTCGTGACAATGCCAAGTATAGTGAAATGGCTGTTTTCAATGTGAGCGGGTTGTATCAGGTTCGAATTCCTACGAAGACTCAGCCGCTGAACTATAAGGAAGCTTTCCATGGTGGACTTACCACAGCGGATGTTATCGATGTTGATGCGGCAATTGTTAAACAGTCTCCTTCGGTAAAAAATGCTGGTGGTCAGGGGCTCAACCAAATCAAGGCGACGGAATACCTTATTTTGGATGGAAATTTCTATGTCAACAATCAAGGCGACATCGAAGACTTGTATGTTACAGGCGATTTGGCTTTTGGCAACAACCTCAATGTCAGTGGAAAACTTTATGTAGGTGGCCCCCTTTATGGTACGGCTTCGTCGAACCAAATGACAGTCAGCGGGACTGCTTATTTGAAGGGCGGTATGCACCCGAATGATCGGCCCAGTTACATTTCGGCGAATGTCCATGGGTTTGAAAATCCTATTGGAGGAAAGTTTGTTTTTAGGAACAACGTGACTTCGGGATCGATTGACCATCTCAAATGCAACAATGAACAGGAAAATGAGAGGGGTTACATCCTTATGGAAAGTAACCTGGTATTGAATGGAAAATTGGCGTTCCCCAATGGCATTCATAACGATTGCAGCAATTACGACTCTCTCCGCGTGAGGGGAAATGCTTATATCAGCGAAAATTCATCTCAGGGTAAGGTCGAATTTAAACATATAAAGAAAACCTTTTTTGGTTCTAGTTCCGAACACCGCATTTATGTGAATGGCTTTAGCACTCTTGGTGTCCCGGCTGATGTTTGTGGCGACAATGGTGCTTACAAGTGCGCCAAGGCGGGGAGCACGACTGATAATACAGTCCATTTTGCCTATATGGGAAATCTTACCGCCTCGATTACTGACGAAGAAAAGCAGAAATGGGGTGCAGACAGCCTCAAAAAATATTATGACAAGATATTCAAAAAGGATGCGGATGGTGTTGTTCAGGATCCGATACAATTCAATACTGCGTTGCTGAATTCAAGATTTGTTCATAGCGCCTCGAATCCTCGCGGTTGTAGCGAAGACATTTGGAAGGCGAACATGGACAATCCTGTGGAATTGTTGAATGCCTGTTTTTCTTCGGCTGAGAAAAACGATAACCTTTATGATAATTCTTGGCTTGTTGTTGAATTTGCTTCCGCTCCAGAATGGAAACAGCCTGTTGCGGGCAAACTTTCGCATAATTTTATATTTATCGTGAATAGTGCTTCGGCTCCGAACAAGCAATGGGAACTGCCCGAGACGAATGAAGAAGGACAGGTGTTCCTCTATTTGCCCAATGGATGGCCCAATACCGGTGATAAGGGGATTATCACTTCCAATACGGTCCCAAATCCGAAATACAACTATTTCATTTATAGTGATGGCAACATAGGTCTTTTCGATACGAAAGTTGCAAATCCGATTCCCATGCACGGATCAATCTTCCTTTCTGGAAGTAATCAGCTGAATTCGGCAAATGGTAATAATACCTTGGCCATTAGATTCAACCAATCTTTGGTCGAGGATTTGGTGAATTCGCACATTCTCTGTAACTACGATGGTACCGGCCTTTGTTCCGGATTTACTGGCGTGACATCTACTATTGCATCTGAATTGGGACGTTCTGTAGATGCGTACCATATTGCTACGGCACCCCAGTTGACGGTTGCTGTGGAGTCTCAATACAATAGTCGGGAAAACATTTCTAGGGATCCTTCTGATTTTGACATGGTCCAAAAAACCGCAATTGTTTTGCCCCGTGTTGTTTACCTGACACGCGATCCTGTAGGTCGCCTGGCGGATTACTACAATGTCGTGGCTTTGAATGGTTCAAAACAGAAAAAGTCCTCGGAAAAAATGTCGTGCCCGTCGGCAATCAAATCGGGTTCGCAATTGCTTTATTCTAGTGGCTCGCTGCTTGAAGAAGGGGTGTATGTTTGCACTTATACCGAGGATGAGAAGAAAAAAGAAATACCCTTGTATGTGGTTGTTCATGGATTGAAAAATGAACAAGTCGAAGTGTCCTTTGACAAGGGAAGCAAGGAAATTGTTGCTGGTTACTCGGCAGATGTTGTTTTGCAGGCGAAACAAAGCGATGCTCCTATAAAGGTGCATATCGCTGTTCCGCTTTCGACCGATATTCCGAATGGTTGGAGAATTGATCCTGCTAATGCTGGAGGAACGTTGACGCAGTTGAGTTCGACTGCGGATAATGATATCTATAGCTTTACTTACACCCCAGATGGCACTGATATGAGGGTGTTTACGGTAACCACGGAAACCTATGCGGATTTGTCTACTATGACATTCCAGTTTGCGGACGATTTCTGTGAAAATTGTACAATTAAGACTCCGGAGTGGACAACTCTGTATATATCGAATCGTGTGAGAGTCTCTCGTAGCAATTTTGGAACGGATTTTTGCAATAACCCTGACCGTGCGGCAAAATTCAAGAGCGATTATATGCAGGAGTGCGACAGTGTGATTAAGTGGCCCTCTTGCGTGCCGATTATGTCAAACGATCCAGAGTGGGTGAAAATAAAGGGCTGCGCATATATAGAGAAAAATGATTCTTGGAACTGCACGACCGATGGCCAAAGTGTACGTCTTTCTAATGCATTGACGGGTGAGCCGAAGTGTCAGGTGTTTATTCCTGACTCGTCGCTGGTGTTGAAAAAAGCAGATGCAACCTATATTTTGCCGGCTATGATTAAGCGTAAGCAGGTGGATGTGCGTGTCCAGTTTGAGGGAGACCGTGGAAGTACCAGAGCTAAGGTTTATTATGAAAGACCTCATATGAACTATGATGGAAGTGCTTTGCTTGATAGTACTGATTGGTGCGATGATGATGATGGTTGCACTTATAAGCTGTTTGCTGGAGACCTGGTTACAGTTCAGAAGGAACGCCGCTCTGACCGATACAACTATCTGGTTTGTAAAGGTGATGACTGCTTTAAACGTGATACGGTTCTACCGGTTGAATCTATTCGCTTTACTTTGGGCGGGACTAGCGCCGATACGGTTGAATTCCATTTTGGTGAAAAGGATAAGCATTGTTTCTACACCGATTTTGATACGACGAGAGCATGGTGCCGTAATAATTCAGAAACGGACTGCTTTGATTATTGTAAGAGCGGAGACCATTGTACTGTAAATGATGGGCATTATAAAAATGCCGATTGGATGATTGTGTATGAAAATAAAGTATGGAAAGCGTTGAATTGGGATGAGGGATTCTTCCCTCCGCAATTGGGTGGACATGTAGAAGCCCCAAGTGGTTTTAGAGTTTCCGCCCTTGGTGAATTGTTGTCAATAGATACTAGAGGCTATAGATCTACAGTTGCCTTGAATACGGTGAGGGCTGGATATAATGGTAAGATGACTGCCATGTTTGAGGTTGTTTCTGTTACGGCCAATGCGTGGAACCAGCTTGTCAATAATCCTATTGATGATGGCTTTATCTTTAGATCTAATGCGAATGCGAGTGAATATTTCTTGATGAGCGTGATTTCCAAGGAGAACTCGAATCCGTTAGGCTTCTGGACTTATGCAAGAATTTGCTATGTGACTACTCGCGACTCTAAGAAGAGTAATGTTTGCCAGGATGTTCCTTTCAAGAGGGGCTTGCTTGATAATCAGCCAGCCTTGATGACAAGATTGTCATATGCGTCGACAAACATTACGGTCCACGATGATTTGGTGACGGTTACCTTGCACTATAATTTTGGAAGCAAGGATATTGGTTCCGCTATAGCGCAGTTCGATCTAAAGGATAAATTTGCAAATGTTATCCATAAAGATGAGGCCCATGAGTATGTTGGATTTAAGTTGGGCGTCCCTTATCTTTTGCAGGATTTGTTTAATTCTTCTTTCAAGATCCATGATATCGGTTGGGCAAGTGAAACATATGCAGATTCCTGCTGGAATACTCCTTCTGTAACGTGTTCCTTCCGTGCGAACTATGCGGGTGGCATGGTTCCCAAGGATTCCCTCGTAACGCCGTGGGTAGGTATGTCTTCCTGGTTTGATGGAAAACATTGTGACGTGACCTACTTCTACAATGGCTGCGATTTGAAGGATGATCTTTTCGTAGATGGATGGAACCTTTTTGGTATATCGCTTGCCTATGGAGACAACGATTTGGCTTGCCGATTGACTCGTGATAAGGGCTTTTATCGATGGTCTGCACAAAAACTTGATTTGTACAAACGTGGCAAACTCAAGGGAGATGATTATTGGTTCCAGGAAGAAGGTTATCACGGGTATCCGTATGCCCCGAATAATAAACAAATGGGTTATGTGAATGAGGCTTCCGTACTTGTTTATTGCACGGGAACTGGTACCAATGGCCATGTGTATCCGGCCAGCTGTGGAGACTTTATTGTCGGTACATATGAACAGTGCTCGGAAACATACGAGGAACTGCTAGATGAAGTTCCGTCGTACTGCTTTGCGGACACTTGCCGTCCGGAATTGGCAATTGATAGTGTAATCAACACGCGCGATGCGGCTATAGAGTTTACGATTACCGAACTCTATAACGGAAAAGTCGATGTGTACTTGATGGATGCCGATAGCAATTACAGCGCTAAAGCGATGACCGTTAATTCGTCGGGAGATTATAGTTTTGAAGTTGCTCAGTATTCCGATAATGGCGGATTCAACCCGCAACGTGTAGTTGCAGTAGCTTTTGTTCCGAATGGTGCTACTAGTTACAGGGTGACCCATATTAAGAGCAATTGCCCCTATGCGTTTGGCCTTCGCTGTAATGATGCTACGTATAATTCACAATCGAAGAAGTGGCGTGTTTCTGCTGAAGTCATGCATCCTGAACGGGCCAAGGAATGTGCAACGAAGGGACTTGGCTCCGCTTATGATGTGGAAGAACTTGATCCGCAATCTTGCAGTGGTTTTGTGCAGGAAATTGAGCAGGATGGTGTTTATGGGCAGTTGGACGAACGCGAATATTACTTCACGGTAACTGCTTATGATGAACAGGGCCAGGTAATGGATACCTGTATAACTCCAAAGACCACTATCCAGCCTTTGGAGATAGGATGCTCTGTAAGCGAAACTGAAGTAGACCGAGCTGGCGGTATTCCTTCCTTCTCCTTTACTCTGTCGGGATGCCCGGCGGATGGGTGCCCCTATACTATTATTTATCCGGATGGTTCAAAGAAGCAGGGCGTTGGCACTTCTGCTGAGGATATCTGCCCTGATAAGGGATGCCGTCTGTACAACTCTTCTGACGACAAGTGGAGCGAAGGCGAATACAGCTACGATGTGGATGTCTACGGCAATCACTGTCTTGGCAACAATATGTTCACGGTTATGCCGGAACCGCCCGATGCTAATTGTACGGCTTCCATCGTAGACGGTGTATTTAAGGCTGATGTGACATTTGAAGGCGGCGCAAACCCGGCGTCTTGGAGAGGTAAATTCGATATTAGCGCTACGGGAACGTTTGCCTTTACCGACCCGTTGGGTGTCGTTTTGCATACGCAAGCGATTAAACAGTCTGATAGAACGTTTACGTACGAATTGCCGGCAGAGTTCCAAAAGTGTAAGGCAGGCACATGCCACTACTATGCTGTTCTCAGACTCCATGGCGATGATACCCACTTCTGTTCTCAGGAATGGGATGTCCGAGCTCCGTTGGGTGATGCTTCTTGCCCCGCTGACATCAACAACCAGGATCCGAAAAAGGAAATAAAGGTTTCTCCGAACATGGGCGGTTGCGAAGAAGGTGACTGCTCTTGGGAAATCACGATGAACTCCAGTTCTGTCAAGTCTGGAACAGACTTTGATGGAAAATCGGAAATCTCGTTTACGGATGCGAATGCGGCAGGTCAGAGAACCTATAAGTTGACGGTATCTAACCCGGATGGAGACAAGAAGGAATGTAATTTCAAAGTTGCCTTTGATAATAGTGCGCTGACGGCAACATGCAACTTCACGTCGTATCAGTTGACATGGGGTTCCCAGGCGACGATCAATATCGACGGTAACTGCGAAAATTGCGACTACGAAGTCAAATCCCCGTCGGGCAATAAAGTTGCAGAAGGAAAGACGAACGGCAATTTCTTGTCAACGGATGTCTCGGTGCAAGTGAACGAGTCTGGAACTTATTCTGTATACGTGAATGGTGCGTCCACACCGACTTGCGTAGCTGAAGTCACGATGCCGAATCTCGGTACACAGACTTGTACATTCCCGTCGACACTCTCTTCTGGCGGTACAGGGAAATTGACTGCGACGATTAGCGAATGCTCTGATGGTGACTGCTCTTGGCCCTATGTTTTGAAAAAAGGCGGTCAGCAGGTTTCTGCTGGTGCGACAGGCCGGAGTGTGGAGATTGACCTGCCTGGGCCGGGTTCTTATGCACTGTACCTGAATGATCAGACGAGTCCTGCTTGCGAAGGAACCATTGAAAAGAAGAATGACTGCTATATCAAGGATAAAAAGTCGTCGTATAAGTATGGTGAATCCTTCACGTTCGTTGTGAATGAGTTTACTAAGGAACGTGGAGATTATTATTTGACTGATCCGTCTGGCAATAATGTTGGGTCAAAAATCCATTGTGGTTCTAGATCTCCTTGTGAAGGAGGCTCCTACAATATTTCGGATGCGAAGGCTGTTGCTAGTGGAACGTATAAGTTTGCGGCAAAGGGTAATGATTGCTCTGATGATATTGTTGTTGCTCCTAGGTCGCTAGAATGTGAGACGAAAAAGTATGGCAACAGCTGTTATCTTGAGGTAACTCCTTCTGGTTGTGAAAATGGATGTAAAGTCAAATATGTTGGTGCTTCGGATCCACATGGACCTGTTGATGTTAAAACCACAATGAGCACCATAAATAATGTGAAGTGTAGTTCTTATTGGAAAGTTTTCTTTGAAGATGACGAAAACACAAAGTTTATTTGCGGCAGAGATCAGTTGCCTCCATCACCTAAATTGATTTCTTGTACGAAGAAAAAATGGAATGAGGGTAAATATTCGCGTTACCTAGAAATAAAAGCGGAAAATTGCGAAGGTGGGTGTACACTTAATTTAAAGAGACAGGACAACGACTATACTTGGACAGAGAGTATAACTAATTCTGGAACTGTAACTGGTCTTGGCGGACAAAACTACGATGTTTGGTTTGATAGTGGAGTGGTAATGCATTGCGACTAGCTTGAATTTTCGTTCTAGATAAATTACCTAAGATGCTTCAGGACCCCGCCTTGCGGGGTTCTTTTGTATAAACAGAAAAACGGCTCCCGTCCGGGAGCCGTCCAATTAAATGCCTAAGAGGGGCGACCGTTTACAGTGCCTTGATTTCTTCGGCCGAAAGATTGGAACACTTGGCGATGGTTTCCAAAGGAATGCCTTCTTCGCGGAGCTTTTGCGCCATCTCGCGGGTGGCTTTCATCCGCCCTTCCTCAAGCCCTTTTTTGTGCCCTTCCTCGCGCCCCTGTTCTTCGGCTTTTATCTTTGCCCCGGCAAGCCAGGTCTCGTATTCTTCGTCCCTTTTCATATCCTTTACCTGCGCTGTCAAGAGTTCATCGTTTGCGTTTTCCACCCGTATCCTTCCGAGGGCCTCGTCGACAAATTCGCGGCCGAAGTTCGGAAGTTCCCCGCCATCCATGGCATGCTTCAGCAGATAGAGCCAGACCTCGGTGGAACCCTTCACTTCGTTGGCTGACTTCGTGAAGTTCGGGATACTGAGAAAAATATACCTATTTTTCTCGGAAAGCGGTTCACTTTTCCCGTTTCTCAACGCTGCGGTGCTGTGCAATGTCCATTCGTCGATATATTCGCCACTGGCGCGGGGCAGGTCAAAATTGCAAATCCAGATGGAGATTGTCTCCGGCAGCTGATAGCGCCGATACGCCTGCTGCTCCTTGGAAAGCGACTTGAATTCCTTTGACATCTCCATTTCCTTACGGCCCTTGATGACGAGGAATGCCTTATAGAGAATTGCACGGTCGATGAAGAAGTCCTTTTCCCAGCGCCGCATCTCGATGTTGAGAAATCGCCCGCTGCCTGTGGTCGCGAAGATGTCGAGGATGACCTTTTTCTCCTGCGGCACGTGAAAGACAAGAGGTTCGTCGAAACGGAAGCGTAGCGTCTTGATTCTGTCGTCCCCCTCGAGGTTCAGGACTCCGTCTAGGAAGTCTTTCAATGCGTTTTCGTCGCCGAACAGCGCCTTGAACGCTGGGTCGTATGTCGGGTCGAGATAGATTTGCCCGGCGAGTTTTGCAGGTATGGGGTTCTTGCGGATAGGCTTTCTTGTGTCTGTCATGTATGGATCTCCTTGAAATGCGGATTAACCAAACCTATAAGACATTTTAACCGGCACTTTTTTCCAAAAAAAGAAAAAAGTGCATTTAAACATGGTATATTTTTGATATGAAGATTCTCAATTTACTACCCGTTTTCCCTTTATTTTTCTTCGCCGCCTGCGGTGATGATTCTTCCAGCGTGAATCGCGTTGAACCCGAATATAGCTCCAGTTCGGACAAATCCGTTGAATCGAGCTCGTCCGAAAAGAACGTTAAGTCAAGTTCCAGCAGCAAAAAGGCTGTAAGCTCCTCGAGTTCTGCAGAAGAAATCAAGAGTTCCTCGAGTAAGGCTAATGTTTCTTCTTCAAGCAAAAAAGATGCCCCGTCATCCAGTTCCGCAGATGTCGAAGAATCTTCCAGTTCGGCAAAATCCAATAGTTCATCTAGCTCGAAAAAAACGAATAGTTCGTCCAGTTCCGTAAAGTTGAACAGTTCTTCCAGTTCTTCGAAGAAGGGGTCAAGCTCCTCGAAGAAGGTTTCCAGCTCCTCGGTAGTGAAGAGCTCCTCCAGTTCCGCGAATGTCGTCCTGACCGACCCCATTGAAATTTTCAAGCCGCGGGTCCCGAAAGCGGCTGTCCATCAATGCAGTTTTGAAGAAAAAATTGGAAAAGAATCTATAAAGTGGGACATGGATTTTGACCAGCAAGATTGGATTTGCACTTTCAAGTATGCCGATTTGGAAGGTTTTGTCTATGTGCAGGGTTCGCCGACCGCTTGCCAGGCCGTGGGTATGGGAATGAATCCCGAGATCAGTGTGGACACGGCCATGTTGTACGTGAACGGGAAATATGCGACCCCGAAAAACTTGAGCTACGAATGGGGCGGCAACCACCACAATGACAAGTTCCGCTTCACTTACGAAGGCAAGGTCTACGAATACTTCCATTCTTCGTATGGCTTTGGCGGTCGCAGCTGCCAGGAGATGGATTGCATGAGGGTTTACGAGGCGGATGGGACGACTCTCATAGAAGACGGCTGCAAGACTTTTGACGATAACCTCAGCGAAGTGCGGTCGTTGCCGGTCGTGTGCCGCTTTGCCAGTCTGGACGATGGCTCGTTCGGGGATTTTACCGACACGTTTGAACTCTGCGTCGGCGATTTCCGACTGGATATGGACCAAGAATAAACTGTTCCTATGCCTATGATGCGTTTGTCGGTACTTGCCTATTTCTTGTTGTCGTTTTTGGTGGCGACGTTTTGGGCGTGCTCCAATGACGATTCTTCCAGGGACCCGAGCGGTCCTGACGATCCCGATATCATAGTGCCGGACACGACGAGTACGGATACCACCAAGAAAGACACGACCCGTACAGATACGACGCAAACGGATACTGTAAAGACCGATACGCTCCCGGAGCCGAATCCTGCGTTTTTCCAGAACGAAAACGAGTACACGGGTTTCTACAAAGAAGACGGTTACGCGGCTTT
>CAMZDZ010000004.1 GCA_947305535.1 uncultured Fibrobacter sp. | reverse complement strand
GCGGAACGTATTGAGGGCAATGATGCCGATATGCTTAAGCGTCTGCACGGGCAATCTCCTCCGTCAAAATATCTTCAAGACTAGGCCGCTTGTGGTCCATCTTCTCGACGGCAATCCCGTTCGAAAGGCAGAAGGCGAGCAGGCGGTCGCGGGCCGCATCGTCGGCGCACACCCACTCCTGCGGGTGCCCCGTCGGGGCGACGCCCTCGGGGAGGTCGCTCTGGAGTATCGCCGCGCGCGTGCGCACGTGATACTCCACCCCGCAGGACTCGGTAATCTCGTCGACACTGCCCTCGCGGACAATCTTCCCGTCGACAATCATCGCCACGCGGTGGCTGATGGATTCCACGTCGCTGAGCAGGTGGCTGGAATAGAAAATCGTCACGCCGTCGCGGTTGAGTTCCTGGATGGCCTCGCGCACGTCGCGGCGGCCCATCGGGTCGAGCCCGCTCATCGGTTCGTCCAAAATCAACAATTTCGGCTTGGCAAGGACGGCCTGGGCGATGCCCACGCGCTGCATCATTCCCTTGGAATACGAGCGCAGGCGCCTGTCGATCCAGTCCTTGTCGGCATGCAAGAGTTCGAGCGCCCAGTGGATACGGGAATCGAGCAGTGAGCCTTCGAGCCCAACGAGTCTGCCGTAGAACTTGAGCAGTTCACGCCCGGTCAGGTAGTCGTAAAAGTAGGGCTGCTCCGGGGAATAGCCGATAAAGCGGCGGCTTTTCACGTCGCGCGGCGAAATCCCGTTCACAAGAACCTTTCCCGAATCAAAATTCAGGAGCCCGGTCAGCACCTTGATAGTCGTCGACTTGCCCGCCCCGTTAGGGCCGATAAAGCCGTACACCTGACCCGGTTCCACATTAAAACTCACATCCCTGAGCGCAAGCTTCGGCTTCATGAGGAAGCCGCTGCGATACGTCTTGTGCAAATGCTCTATCTGAATCATGTAATCGCCCATATTTTCCTTCACCTATGCGTCCTTCTGCCCGTCATCAGCTTTCGGAGCGTCTCCGGATGCGTTCCCCCCGAACGCACGTTCCTCGGCTTCCTGAATCTGGCTTTTCCTGCGGTCGGCAATGCGCTTCTTGTTCAAAACGAAATAGATGGCCGCACCCACGAGATACACCGCGATGCCCGAATAGAAAATGGGGTTGATGGATGTCCCCTCCAGTCCCGGAAACACGTTAAGAATCAAACTGTGGCCGAAAAGGCTAAGGAGCACAAGCACGAAACCCAACGCACGGAGCACGTAAGTCACGATGACCAATTTCTGCATAACGATACCTCAAAACCAGCACCTTTCGGGTGCCACTTCTTTTTTAAAGAAAAATACACAATTATTAGCGTGAAAGATGAAGAATAAAAGAAAAATGCCGGAAAATAGGCAAAACAGACTGCGACGCGGTCTGTTACGGTAAAATGACGGACAAGCTAGGCCAACTGCAGGAGCACTATGGCAAGCACCTGGCCGCTCAAAATGCGCAGCAGCATGGTGAGCGGATAGACCGAAGCGTAGCCGATGTTCACCGCCTCGCTGTCCGCCTGGCCGTTCGCGAAGGCGAGCGCGGGCGGGTCGGTGGTGGCACCGGCAAGCACGCCGCACAGCGAAAGATAGTTGACCTTGAAAACCAGGTAGCCAACGGCAGCCATGACGGCAAGCGGCAGGAAGGTGATGAGCGCGGCCAAGGCCATGTAGTGGAGCCCGTCGCCATTCAGCAGCACGTCGAAGAACTTGATGCCCGCATTGAGGCCCACGCAACTCAGGAAGAGCGTAAGCCCGAATTCACGGAGCATGAGGTTCGCGCTGTTCGCCATGAAGAAGTTGAGCGGGCCAATCTTGCGCTTACGGCTAAGCAGGATAGCGACAATGAGCGGGCCGCCGGCGAGCCCCAGCTTGAGCGGGGTCGGCATGCCGGGAACCGCAATGGGGATGCTCCCGGCAACGACGCCGAGGAAAATTCCGAGAAAGGCCGGAAGGATTTCGGGATGGTCAAGCGCCGTAAGCGAGTTGCCCAGTTCCTTCGCCGCGGCCTCGATACCTTCGGCAGTCCCGACGAGACGCAGCTTGTCGGCAAATTTGACACGCAAGTCGAGGCGCCCCGTGAACTTGAACCCGCTGCGGACAACGCGGCTCACGTTCACCCCGTAACGTTCCGCGAGGGCGAGCGAACCGATAGTGCGGCCGAGAATCTTCTTGTTCGTCACGAGAATGGTCTTGACCTGGATGGGCGCGCCGTCCGAAGCGAGCTTCGTGATCGGGGTCTCAAGCCGCTTGCCAATGATTTTTTCCATCATGGCGACCGCATCGGGCATGCCCACGATATGCACCTTGTCTCCCTCTTCTATGACCGTCTTCCCGTTCGGGGTGAAAATGTCGCTGCCGCGCATGAGGCGCGTGATAACCACGCCGCTCGAAACCAGGTCCGGAATTTCCTTGAGCTGGATTCCGTACAGGTTCCGGTTCTCGACCATGAGGCTGCACGACTCGATCTCGCTCGTATTGGCCGCGATATCGGCCGCATAGTCCTTCGCCGCCTTGGCCGGATCCTGCCTGAACACAAGGCGCGTCAGAATCATCACGAGGATAATCCCGATGACACCGAAAGGATATGCAACAGCGTACCCGACACCCGTCAACGACGCGTCCACCCCAGCCGCGGCAAAGGCTGAATTCGCGGCCCCCAAAGAAGGTGTGTTTGTGACAGCGCCGCAAAGCATACCGACGAGCACGGGTACGTTGTTATGCATATCCGTAAAGAAGTAAATGCAAAGCGTCACGGCAATGCCCAGCAGCACGACGCCCGTCGAAAGGACGTTGAGCACCAGGCCGTGACGGCGGATGGAATCCATGAAGCCGGGCCCCACCTGCATGCCGATCGTGTAGACGAAAAGGATGAGGCCGAATTCCTGGACAAAATGCAGCACGTCGTGCTCGACGCGCAGGCCCAGGTGCCCGAACAGGATTCCCACGAAAAGCGCTCCCGCACCGCCAAGGCTGATTCCCTTGACCTTGATCTTGCCCAACATCAGGCCGATTGCCGCGGTGAGCGCTATCGCGACAACTTGTTGCCCTACCGAGGGCTTGGTTAATAAATCGGTAAGCCAGGTCATAGGTTAAATTAGAGACGAGAGACGAGAGATGAGAAAGGTTCGAGGCCCGAGGCTTGAGGCTCGAGGGGAAAAATCCTTAGTCAATCATCCGATGTCTTCAGGGTTAAGGGTTGGGGTTCACTTCTTAGAATGAATGTAGTTATTTTTCCTTCAGGCAGCGCGCCGAGGCGAAAATGTTCTTGTTAAAGTGCTCGTAGGCGACGCTGGAATCCGTGACGCGCACCAGGTAGGCCCTGGAATCGTCATAAGCCTCGGCCGTCCAGAAGCTCGCGCTCGCGCCCTTGTCGGCAAACTTGCCGTCATAGTACTTGAAGCCCGCGAACTGCATGTTGAACACGTCGGCCTTCTTGAGGTCCTCCACCTCTGCCGTACCGAAGGCGTCCCTGAACTCCTGACGAGTCGGCAAGCGCCATCCGGTCGGGCAGACGGAACCGGCCGCCACTTCCCAAGTGTAAAGACGCCCTGTACTCACGCAATTGTCGTGATTGTTGTCGTAGCACGTGCTGGAATCGGGGCTGTATACCGCCAGGTTCTCGGCCATCCAGACCTTTTCACCGATGTCCAGCGTGGTGTACGTCTTCTCGGGGCAGACAAGGTTGTGCTTTTCGGCGTCGTAGGTGCAGCCGCGATTGTCCTGGCAAGCAGTCATGACGATTGCGGTGCAGGCGATGACGATGGCGACGGTCGTTTTCTTCATAGTATTACTCCTCATATTTTTGCCGCCAAAGGCGGACCTCTTTTGAATTCGCGCACAAAGATAGAAGAGTCGATTCATATTGTCTAATAGATTATTTGTATATAATTAATCATTTTTTGTTATAGGTTCGAGGTTCGAGGCGCGAGGAGCGAGGAGGCAGCGGTGAGCTGTCAGTTTTGAGCTGCGGAAGACGTAGGTTAGCGGCGTAGATACTTTATATTCTGAAAGGCTCAAAAGCGAGCAGAAGAAGGCGCAAAGCGACGTAGATTCTTCTGGAAGGCCCAAAAGCGAGCAGAAGAAGGCGCAAAGCGGCGTAGATTCTTCTGAAAGGCTCAAAAGCGAGCAGAAGAAGGCGCAAAGCGACGTGGCGTACTAGACGTACGCGAGGAGCTTTGCAACGCACTTATGCGAAGCTTTTTCAGCCTTTCACGTGGATGGCAGAAGCGAATTCTTTCAACAACGCCGGATCTTCGACCTTTTCCCAGAGCGTCCCGGTCACGATGATGTTCGCGCCGGCGGCTACACGGATGGCCGCGGTCTGCGGGTCCTTGATGCCGCCACCGGTAATGATGGTCATCTCGGTCGCCTTGCGGGTGTAGGCGATGTGCTCCACGGGGACGGGTTCTTCGGCGCCGCTGCCGGCTTCGAGGTACACATAGCGCATGCCCATGAGTTCTGCCGCGATGGAGTTCACCATGCTGAGCTTGGGCTTGTTCGCGGGAACGGGCATCGTGCCGCTGATGTACTCTACCGTCGTGCGCTTGCCGCTGTTGATGAGCTGGTAGGCCGTCGGGATGGCCTCCATATTGAGGGCGCGCACCAGGGCGCCGCCGCGGACCTGTTCGTCAATCAGGTAGTTCGGGTTGCGACCGCTCACCAAGGTCATAAAAAGCATCGCGTCGAAGCCGGGGACCACCTGGGACGCTCCGCCCGGGAACAGCACCACGGGCAGGTCCACATGCGCCTTGAGCGCGGCCACCTGCTTGGGAAGCGTGAAGTTTCCCAAATAAGAACCACCCACCAGCAAAAGGTCGGCTCCGTTCTCGGCAGCCATGGCGCCAGCCTTCACGAAGGCTGCCTCATCCGAAGTATCCGGATCCAACAGCACGGCAAACAAGGCCCCGCGTTTCTCGATGGCGGCATTCAGACGAGTTTCGGTTTTTCCGATTTTCATAGCAACCTCTTGCGACAAAACTAGAATCTCCCCCAAAAGATAGTTTTATAAACGGGAAATAATCAAAAAAAGCCTGAAGTACGCCCGAATAATGAGCAAAATCACAGAAAAACGGGGATTGTTGCGAAAAAACGAGGGGAAAGGCCTGGTCGGGGCCATCCAAAACCGTGCAGAGAGGCGCTGCAGCGTATCACTGAAAGAAGTGAGCCAGAGCTTTCTTTTTGGGGAGGTGTATACAGAATATCTCTGGGCTGCAACGCCAAACTCTACAGCGGTCAACAACAACCATCTCTTCAAGCATGGCACGCACAATATAAAAAGAAAAATCGCAATAGGAATCTTTTTAGGAAAAAGTAAACAAAAAAAATCTTTTAACAAACAAATTCGAAACTTTGTTCGTTTTTTGTCTATTTGGAAAACAAATTGTTACCAAAAAGCCCTATTTCTAGGCCTTTCGGCGCCAAAACGGCAAATTTTCTGTTATTTGAAGACGTTCTCCGTAACCGCCATCAACAGTCAGTCAACATCCTATTAAAAAACATCCGAACGCGATCAAGTTACAACGCTACAATAATGTTACTTTGAATGAAATGAATACAAAAAAGAGACGGACATCCGAGATGAACCTGTCCCGGACCACTCCCTCTGGATACAGGAGCGCCTCCTCACGAGAATACCCCTTTTTTACCCCCCAAAAATTATCATTTTAGGGCATTGTTGTAAATCGTGCAACGAAAACTTTACGTTACAAACGGCCATCCGTTCCTCTAATTGCTAATTTTTAATAGATTCATGGACATGATAGACGTACTGGACTACCTTGAGTATCGCGAATACCTGAAGGACTGGTTTGTCGAAAGCAAAAAGGACAACCCGTTCACCTCGTATCGCTATTTGGGCCAGAAAACCGGGGTCGACCCGGCCTGGCTTGTCCGCGTATTCCAGAAAGAGGGGCACCTGAACGAAAGCACCCTCCCCGTGTTCATACGTCTCTGCGGCATGGACGACCGCCGCGCCGAGTATTTCAAGACACTTTACCGTTTCAACAAGACAAAGGCCAAGCAGACCCTCTCGGAGCTGTACTACAAGCTCATGGAGCTCCGCTCCCTGGAGACCAGGGTCCTTTCGCAGCCCGAACTCGCCTATTTCGGCAGCTGGGCCTGCGCCGCGCTCCGCGCCCTTATCGGAATTTCCAAGGACACCAGCAACCTGGACAAGCTGGCCAAGCAGCTGAGCCCGACCATCAGCCAGGACGAGGCCCGCAACGCGCTGGGAATCCTCAAGCAACTGGGACTCGTCGTCCCGGACGACAAGAACGGCTGGAACATCACCGACCAGATCCTGAGCACCGGCGGCGAAGTCAAGAGCCAGGCCGTCAGGAACTTCCACAGACGCACCATCGAGCTGGCACAGGAATCGCTGGACCGCCACAAACCGGAGGAACGCGACATTTCCTCGACGGTATTCACCGCGGAAGAAGCCGATTTACCCGAAATCAGGCACCGTATCGAAGAATTCCGCAGGGCCCTCATGAAATTTGCCTGCCGAAGCGAACGGGCCGACCGCGTCTATGCCCTCAATGTGGCGCTTTTCCCGCTGTCCGAAAAAGTGGACGATCCGTTTGTATGCCCTGACAAAACACAAAACGGCGAAAACAAGGGAGGTAAGCTATGAGTTTCTCCCGAAAAAATATGTATCTTGGGACTATGCATCAAACATCGTCAGGTCTGAGGGGAATAGCCTTGAAATCGATAGCTGGACTCGTACTGGGTCTCGGCCTTTGGGACTGTACCTCGGACGACATGGCCGGAGGAGGCCCCAGCGGCACGGAAGCAGGCAACGCCATCACGGCCACCCTGTATGACGAAAACGGTTCCCTGGCAAGATATGCAACGGTAACGCTCATCAAGCGCAGCAGCCTCAGCGGCGAAGCGTACGCCTATACGGCCGTGGCGGATTCCAACGGCATCGTTTCCATCGACAGCGTCGACGTGGGTGACTATATCATGGAAGTCGCCCTGGAAGGGAACGCCGCCCAGATCGAAGTCTCGGTGGAAAACACCACGGACACAGTTTCTCTTGGCGAGCACAAGCTCCAGAAGACCGTTTTCATGAGCGGTTCGCTCTTGGAATACGGCTGCGAAAACTGCGAAAACGCATTCGGCACGCTCAAGTTCTTCGGCCTCAACCACGCCACAAACGTGACCAACGGAATGTTCTCCATCGGCGGGCTCCCTGCCGGCAACCTGAATTTCGCGTTCATTCCGAACTACGGGCCCAACCTCGACACCATCGTCTTGCCGACCATCAAGGCGAAGGCCGGTGACTCCATTGTCAAGGAACATGTGGTCCCCACGCCGGAACCCCCGGACACCACGTCGAAGGACACCACGAAAGAAGATACCATCGTAAAGCCCGAAGGTCCGCTCGAGACACTCCTCCTGGACGACTTCGAAGATGGTGACAACATCCACAAGATGGGCGAATCCATTGCCAACCCGCTGAATTCAAGCGCAGCGTGGTTCCTCTACCCTGGCGACAACAAGATGGGCTACGGATACATTTCGGTCGAACCGAAAGTGACAACCTACAACAACCCGTTCGTGGACATCATTGAAACCGAGGAAGACGAGAACAGGCAGGTGCATTTCAAGGTGACGTTCCCCGACTCGCTCCTCCGGGCCTACCCGCTGCCAGACTCCGTCAAGGATTCCGCCTTCTACGTGAACTATCCTGGGTACGCGTACATGGATTCGACTGCCTGGGTATCGCAGTGGAAGAACACCTTTGGACTTGAAATCGGCGTAATGAATAAAGCCTACGATCTTTCGGGTGTCGATTCCATCGTATTCGAAGCCTGGGGATCCGGTTCCTGCACGTTCGAACTCAACGACAAGAGTCCCAAGTACGCCACTATGAACGCTGGCTACAACTATGGCTACAACGGCTTTGGCGGTTACAGCGATCCGCACGGGCTGATTATCGGCTCCATGGAGTTTGACCTGCCTGCCAAAAAGTCGAAAGTCGCAGTCGCAGTCGCAGACCTCATTCCGGACGCCGAGAAGCGCAAGAACATCACTACGATTTCGTGGGTATTCTACGACGATGTCGAGTTCTACTTCGACAACCTGGAATTTGTCGGATACGACCTGGAAAGCATCTGGAATACAAAATGAGCGGAGTCCGGTCCGTAACGTCTAACCAGGATTCCATCCACAAGGATCTCGAAAAAACCGTACGCAAATACGCAAGGACGCAGTACATGCGTCCTATTGCTTTACACACGCAAGAGGCTTTTGAGCAGGCCAGGGAAAAGATTTGCTCCTGGGCGGGGCAAAGCGACATCGCCACCATCCCCGTCGTCCTGGATTCGGGATGCGGTACCGGCGAGAGCACGGTACACCTCGCCCGCAGGTTTCCCGACTGCGCCGTGCTGGGCATAGACAAGTCCGAGATCCGCATCGGCAAGAGCGGGGACCCGAGCCACGCCGGCCCGGAAGGCATTCCCGCAAACGCATTCTGGATAAGGGCCGAGCTCCTGGATTTTTGGCGGCTGGTGCTTGACAACCGCTGGGATGTACGCTACCATGCCGTATTCTACCCCAACCCGTGGCCCAAGCAGTCCGAATGCACGCGCCGCTTCCACATGCACCCGATATTCCCTGCCATGATGCAGCTCGCCCCCGTCACGGAACTGCGGACCAACTGGGAAATCTACGCACAGGAATTTTGCAGTGCGGCGAACGTCCTCCGGGAAGAGAGCGGGACGGTTCCCGAACTCGCCGGCCTGTGCCGCTTGCAGGCAGCACTTTCCGCATACGCCCCGGACAACGCGGAGACCGCATTCGAAAGAAAATACGCCGCAGCGGGTCAACCGCTGTGGCGCGTAATAGTCAGACGCTAGAGCCGAGGGCCCTAATCTACATTTCGGAATCGAGCCAGTTCAGGAAGGCCTTGTTCTGCTTCGTGAAGTTCACGAGGACTTCGGCATCGCGGACGACGATAAACTCGGAGAGTCCGTAAGTGGGCTTGTCCTGCGACCAGTCATAGGTGTAACCCAGGCGAGTCCACAGACGCTTGGAAGACTTCTTCTCGTACTTCGCGGCGGTCTCGTCGAACCAGTTCTGGAACCAGATCATGAACGCCTCGTCCTTTTTGCCGAACGGGGATTCCGCGGCACCTTCTTCGGGAGTCGGCTCGTAGCTTACCACGTTCTGCTCTTCCGACGAATCGTCGGCAAAAGTCGCACGCATGGTGTTGCTCGTCGGGTCAGGCACAAACGCCGGACGGACGACATCCTTCGGATCGGCCCAGACCGTGCTGAAATGCGTGAGCGTCGTGTCGAGCGACAAGCCCATCAGCTGGTGCAGGCGACGCGACCAGTTGCGCACGGAGCCCTTGTTCTGGTTGAACCACTTGCGGAATTCCTTGTCGGCCACGGCCCACATGACTTCATCGCCCAGCTTGATTGTACGGCCTTCCGTAAAGCGTTCCGGATCGTTGTGCCATACGACAAGGAGAATGCGGTTGCGGTCGCCGTTCCAGGTGACCATGTCGGAAAGCGTGTCCAGCGAGATGAGCGGCTGGATCTGGTCGCTGCCCGCAGTGGCCGCCTGCTGAATGGCCGCCTTGTAGGTCTCGGCAAGCAAGGAATCCTTGTTGGCGAACGAGACTTCGCCGCCCTGGTTGTCTACAATGTTGCAGTACGGAATCGAAGCGGGAGGCACGGCAACGTTCCACTTATCGAACTGTTCCTCGATCAGGAGGTCGTCATGCGAGAAAAGCTTGTCCCCTTCCACGAAAGAGATGACAATCTTGCAGAATCCCGAATCCGGGATGACCACCGTCGTCGGGACGGCGCCGCGAGACGGGTCGGACTGGTCGAGGCGCAGGTCAAATTCGTCTTTCCAGCACTGGTAGCGGTAGGAATACAGCGTGGCCGGGCCCGGCTTCATCTCGCTGAAGAAAACGTTGTCCTGGTCGTTGCTCCAGGTCGGCTTGACCAGAATCGTCGAATCGCCCAACTTGATCGTCTGCGGATGGCCCTCGCTACAGAACGTGGCGGCCTGGCGGAACACGCCGATGACGCCTGTCTTTGTGCGGAATGTTTCGGGATTGGTCACCCTCGGCCCCTGCGTACAGGAAACTAGGGAAAAAAGAGATGCGCCAAGAACGGCAAGGGGGATAATCTTTTTCATGCCATAAATATATGTTTTTGTTTTTTTTAAAGCAACATCTTTTACGTCTAACGTACCGTGATAAACTGGTGCGCCAGCCGTTTCCCGTCGGTCTCGACCATGACCAGGACAGCGCCCCTCGCCAACGACGAGACGTCCGTCTGGACGGATTCGGTGTCAAATGGGATATCCCGGATGCTCACGCCCATGGCATCAACAATCCTCAGGCGCTTGGAGCCCGGCACGGCGGCCCGCACTGTCAGCACGCCCTCGCGGACCCCCATCTGCACAGACGCGAACTGGCGGGGCAAAAGGGGAACGGCATCCGACTTCGACTTGGGACAGGGGATAACATCCTTGCTCTTCGACAGGGAGAAGCACGCGAGCGAATCCCCGTAGACTTTCAAGTCGAAAACGCCGTCGATTTTCGGCTCGACGTCATTTCTCCTGAACGAAAAGTCCGCATAATAGGTATGCTTGCTATCCAGCACCTGCACGATATCTATATGCATGTGGTCGGGATCCGGATTCGGGTCGTTGCGCAAAAAATAATTCTCGTCGTAATCGATATACCACACGTACACGCCATTCTTTCCCTTGACCCCGCTGTACTCGGACTGGGAAATCATCGCATCGAAACCGACAGCCGGGCGGTATTCGATGATGTAGTATTCGTCCCCGTCCTCCGAGTTCGTAAGGGAATAGGCCTGCATCGAAGAAAGGGGCTTCAGCATGTGGGGCTGGAGCAGGCTGTCCTTGAAGAACTCTTCCATCTGCATCCAGCCCATGGACTCGCGCTCAAATGCAGAGTATGTCGGGGGAAACTTCCCGTCGCCATTGCGCGTGCCGAGAGCCATTATGTCAAACGGGAGCGGGCCGATTGTCGCATAGCCATCCGAATCGACACCATAGACGTCGTAAAGTCCCAGCACGTGGCTGAACTCGTGAACGACTGTCGCCAAGCGGTTGAGCTTGCCCGTATCCTCGTCCTTCTGCGCCACAAACGCAAAGGAGTCGAAAGAATAGCCGTCTGTCGTGTACACCTTACTTATAAGGCCTCTCATGGAATACTGATGAGAAAAATAGCCGTCGTTGTAGGTTATCGCATGCTCGTTCGTCAGCGGATGCATGAAGATGAACGGGCTGGTCGATTCGTATTTTTCCGCCCTATCCTTAAAGTCGGAACGTTTTACAAGCATGTCCAGGGCCGTGGTAACAAACTTGCTTTCGACGTCGTAGTCTGCGAAGTCTCCCGGCAGCTTTATCGGATAAATGTCGAACGTGGGAGTGAACTTGCCGCCGGAACATTCAATAAAGTAGTCACGCATGCTGCCGACATGGCCATCCTTGCTGTAACCCTTCTCGTTAAATTTCTTGTAGACGGACGTCGAATCAAACGCCTTGAAATCGGCCGTGCTGATAAGCAGAACGGGGAAATAGCGCTTGCCCGTCACGAAGGATTTAACCCGGTCGCTCGCGCGCAACAGAGCCTGGGGCTTGATTACTGATGGGGGATAAGTCTCGGGAAATCGGTTTCCATTCAAAGCCTTGTGCTTCGAATGGACCTCGCTTTGGTCTAAAGATTGAAGATATTCCCTTTCGGATTCCGTCCGGTCCGCCGAATCGCGCGCAACGATTCCTGAAGGCTTGCCATCGGCGCCCACGTACACGTAGCTGCCGTTCCCATCACCCATAACATGGTATCCGTCAATCGTCTTGGTAAAGTGATAATGTTCATCGCCGAAGTGACGAATCGTTACGGTAGAGCCGTCCTTCTGCGTAAAAACAACCGGCTTGGGATTCGCCGGAGCCGCCAAGGATAGCGCGGGGACAAGACCAACAAGCGTGCACAGCAACAAAAAAAATCTACTCAGGTTCATTATAAAGCCTCACGCGGTCAAAAATACATACTTATTTACGACAAGCGGCAAACTGACCCGACTATTTTCTACATTTGCATCGTAAATATCAAAGAGGTCTATCATGACGTTTGAAGAAATGTACGCCCTGGCTTGCCAGCGCAAGAAGGAAATGCCCGAAGGCAAGGGAACCACGGAACTCTTCAAGAAGGGTCCGCACGCCATCGGCAAGAAGCTGGTGGAAGAAGCCGCCGAAAGCTGGCAGGCTGCACGGTTCGAAAGCCGTGATGCGCAGTGCCTCGAACTTTCGCAGGTGCTTTACTACGTGGCCGTGATGATGGCCGAAAAAGGTTTAACCCTCGAAGAAGTGTACGCGAAACTATGATTAAGGTAGCTCTCCCCAACAAGGGCATGCTCTTTGAGCCCACGCAGGAACTCCTGAAGGCCTGCGGCTACAAGGCATCGAAGCCCTACAAGACTCTTACCCAGCTCGACACGAAGAACGGCATCGAGTTCTTCTTCCTGCGCCCCAGCGACATCCCCATGTACGTGGGCCGCGGCATCATCGACGCGGGCATTACCGGCATCGACTTCAACGCCGAAGCCAAGAGCCCGGCAGTCAAGGTCCTGGACCTCCCCTTCGGCGCCTCCAAGATGTGCGCCGCCGTCCCCAACGACAGCCCGGTGCAGTCGCTTGAAGAACTGAAGGACAAGACCATCGCGACAAGCTTCCCGCACATCGTGGAAGGCTACTACAAGAAGGACATGAACTTCGTGGTGCTCGAAGGCGCCGTCGAAATCTCGGTGAGCCTCGGCGTGGCCGACGCCATCGTCGACGTGGTGGAAACCGGCACGACACTCAAGCAGGCAGGACTCCGCATCGTGGGCGAACCGCTGTTCCGCAGCAACGCCGCCCTCTTCTGCAACCCGCAGAAGACCGAGCTCGAAGAAGTCCACACGCTCATCCGCCGCATCGAAGGCAAGCTGGTTGCCCAGTCGTACATGATGATCGAGTACGACTGCCCGGCAGAACTGCTCTCGAAGGCATGCGAACTCACGCCGGGCCTCGACGCCCCGACCGTGACCAAGCTGCACGGCCGCGAGTGGTACTCCGTGAAGGCCATGGTCCCGCAAGAAGAAGCGAACGCCATCATGGACAAGCTCTGGGACGCCGGCGCACGCAGCATTCTGCTGTTCGGCATCAAGAGCGCCCGTATTTAGACGAGAGAACGGCCCTATGGGCCTACAGACGAGAGACGAGAGGTTTACCACCCTCCGTCTTTCGAAACTCGCCTAACCACTTTCGCAAACAATATCAATTGACAATCTCTCGTCTTTCGTCTCTCATCTCTCGTCTAAACAATGCATTCTCTCGCTTATCTCGCACGACAGCCGATCCTCGATCGTGAAGGCAAGATTTACGCCTACGAACTTTTATTCCGCGACTCGCCCGAAAGCGACATCGCCGTTATCTCGAGCGAAGTCCAGGCGACTGCCCAGGTACTCGAAAACGTCCTCAACAATATCGGTTTCCAACGCCTCATCGGCGAACACAAGGCATTCATCAACTGCAGCCGCCAGATGTTGCTCGACAACATCTTCGGGCTCCTGAATCCCGCGACCTTCGTCCTGGAAGTCCTCGAGGACGTGGAAGTCGACGACACCCTCGTCCGCGCCGTGGAACGCTACAAGTCGCGAGGTTTCGAAATCGCGCTCGACGACTTCGTCTACAACGAGGATTACATCCGCCGGTTCGAGCCGCTGTTCAAGTACGTGTCGTACGTGAAGATGGATATCGCGGACAACAAGCAGGAATCGCTCGAAAAAGCCGCACAGTTCTTCAGACCGATGAACATCAAGATCCTCGCCGAGAAAGTCGAAGACGAATCGACGTTCAAGAAGTGTCTCGCCGACGGCTACGACTACTTCCAAGGATTCTTCTTCGCCAAGCCCGAACTGGTGACCGGCCAGAAGATCGACGCGACCTCCGTCGCCATCCTGCGCATACTGCTATTGCTCCAGTCCCGCCCGAGCCTGGAAGAACTTTGCGAAAAGCTCGACGAGACACCGGACATCGCCGCGAACCTGCTCAAGTTCGTAAACTCGGGCACCTCCGGCGAAGGCAACAGCATCAAGACCGTGAAGGACGCCATCGTGTGGGTCGGTATGAGCCACATCCACAAGTGGCTGATGCTCATGCTCTACGCGCGCCCGGAACTCGGCATCTCGCCGCAGAGCTCGCCGCTTTTCCAGAGCGCCGCGCACCGCGCGAAATTCCTCGAAATCGTTGCGAAGGTCGTCGAACCGGCGAATTCCCTGTTCGCGGCGAAGGCCTTCATGGTCGGGCTCATCAGCCGCATGGACGCCCTGGTCCGCGCGCCGCTCGAGACTATCCTCCCCGAATCCCCCGCCGACGTCGAGATGAGCGAGGCCCTGCTCAACAGGAAGGGCCGGCTCGGCACGTTACTCCAGCTCGCGGACGCCGTGGAGCTCGACGACCGCAGCGCCATCCTCATGGCTATCGAAGAACTGAAGATTTCCACCAAGCAGCTGAACCGCTGCATCAACGAGGCATACAGTTGGGCAAATGAATGTTGAACCGCAAAGCCTAGAAGCGCTCATCTCCGAATTCGCTTCACTTCCCGGAATCGGTCTCAAGACGGCACGCCGCCTTGCGTACCATATGCTGTCCCGTAACAGGGACGACATCCGGCGCTTTGCAGACAACCTCGTTACCGCATCGACATCGGTGCATCCCTGCCCCAACTGCCACGCCTTCACCGACCAGGAACTCTGCCCCATCTGCAATTCCAGGACAGGTTCCAAGACCCTCTGCGTCGTGGAGAAAAGCGCAGATATTCTCCCGTTCGAGCGGTCCGGCATCTACAAGGGACTTTACTTTGTCCTTGGCGGCACCATCTCGCCTCTGGACGGCATTGGTCCAGAACACCTGCACCTGCCGCAGCTCGTGGAACGCATCCGCGAAGAAGGCATCGAAGAACTGATTTTCGCCCTGGGTTCGAGTCCCGAAGCAGACAGCACCGTGCTGATGATTGACAGGATGCTCGCCGACTCCCCCGTGAAGAGGACGCGCCTCGCCCGCGGCATCCCGATGGGCAGCGACCTTGAATTCATCGACGAAGTCACCATGCTCAGGGCATTCGAAAGCCGAGGTGCGATATGATCAACGAGGAAAAGAAGTCCCATCGTGCCCCCGTCATCGTGGGCGGCTACGAAATCCGCTCCGCCGTTTTTGCCAAGGCGGCGGTCAGCCTGCAGGGTCTCCCGAAGGAACGCCTGCCCCAAATCGCCTTCCTCGGACGCTCCAACGTGGGCAAGTCGTCGCTCCTGAACGCCCTCATGGGGGCCAAAAATCTCGTAAAAGTCAGTGCGGCCCCCGGAAAAACCCGCGAATTGAATTTTTTTAAAGTCAACAACGAATTTTTTCTTGTAGATTTACCAGGTGTAGGCTTTGCTAAAGTGAGCAATGCGAAACGCGACCAGATGTCGGACTTCATCCGTGAATACGTCGAGAAGTGCAAGGACCTCCGCGGGCTCGTTTACCTGGTGGACATCCGGCACGGGGGAACCCCCATCGACATAGAGACGGTAGAGCATATCCGCGCCACTGGATGTCCCGTCCTGGTTGTCGCAAGCAAGCGCGACAAGGTGAACCAGTCGGAATTCGCAAAAGGCATCAAGCTCATCAAGCAGCGCCTCAATCTGGAAACCAATCCGATTTGCGTCAGTTCTCTGAAGAAAACCGGACTGGACGAACTTTGGGACGAACTCTTGGAAGCTATAAGGCAGGATGCAAGAAGTTAGGAATTGGCAAAAGCTAACCATCTTTGGAAAGGTCTTCCATAGGCTTGGGCTTTTCCTGATGAAGCTTACAGTGGGCCAGCAGGTCGCGCTGTTTTTCCGTGCGTACGCTTCGCTGTTCAACCGCAGCCGCAGTTTCAAGACCGACACAAAGAACATCATCGCCCAGGCGTTCTTCACCGGCGTAGAGATTTTCCCCATCCTGTTCATAGTGGCGACGTTGTTCGGCGCCGTGGTCATCATGGAAGTGCTCACCATGATGGGCAAGATGGGTTTTGACGATGTCATGGGCAGTCTCATGGTGGTCGTGGTCATCCGTGAACTGGGTCCCATTCTCACGGCGTTCCTTATCGCCGGCCGTAGCGGATCATCACTCACGACATACATTGGCAGCATGGTTATCAATTCCGAAGTGGACGCGCTTGCCACCATGGGTGTAAGCCCTATCCGCTACCTCATCATGCCGGGACTTATCGGGGGAACCATCTCGACCTTCATCATGACAATCCTCTTTAGCGCGATTGCCATTTGCTGCGGGTTCCTGGCAACCAAGGGGCTCTCGTTCATGGTCGGCGACATCATGCATGTCAAGCTCACCTGGAGCTACCTTTCTTCCGAAATCCTGGATGCGATGTCACTGACGGACTTCGTCCTTGTCATCGTGAAGCCACTCGTATTCGGTTCCATCATCACGACCAACGCCTGCTACCAGGCGCTGAACATCCCGCACGACATTCGCCAGGTTCCCAAGGCAACTTCCCGCTCCGTCATCAAGTCCTTCTTGTATATCGTTATCGCCGACGTGGTCATGTCAATATTCTACTTCCTCGACTACATGAACGAGCTTTCGAAAATCATCTAGAGGAACAAGATGCCCTATACGACCGCCCTAAGAATCGAGAACCTGCGCATGACCTACAAGGATCTTGCCGGCGAGCGTTTTTCCAAGCCGCGCGTCCTCAGCTTTTTCGAAAGGGAAAGCAAGGACAACGAAAAGGAACTCCTTGTCGATGCGAACATGGAACTGATGAACGGCGAAACGTTGTGTATTGGAGGCCCTTCGGGCATGGGCAAGTCAGCCCTTCTTCGAGTCATTGCAGGACTGAACCGGCCTTCGGCAGGAAAGCTTTACTATTTCGGGGAATACATCCCGCCCGAGCGCCACACGGCGCTTGAAATCGCCAAGAGACAGGTAGGGCTTGTTTTCCAGAATGGCGCACTGATTTCGAACCTGCGCATCAAGGACAACATTGCGCTCCCCCTGCATTACCACAAAAGGGGTACGCCCAAGGAAATCGAGGACAAGGTCAACATGGCCATGGACCTGATGCGCGTACGCAGCCAGGCGAACCTGTTCCCGCACCAGCTAAGCGTCGGCATGCAGAAGCGTGTTGCCATCGCGCGTTCTTGGGCGATGGACCCGAAGCTCCTGCTGATGGACGAACCCACCGCGGGCCTCGACAACTACAACCGCCGCAACTTGCTGCCGCTTATCGACAACATGCGCATCCTGTTCCACACCTCCATCATCATCGTCACGCACGACCTCCTGATGGCCAAGGAACTCAACTGCAACATCTGTTTCTTGCACAGGCAGCAGATAACGAAACCCAGACCTTTTGACTACTGGCTGAATTCCGACACAGACATTTCCAAGGTGCTCTTCCGCGATTTGCACCGCAACATCTAAGTCCCTCCCCAACGACAAAAGACCGACACTACCATGTTTCTACCCCTTCCCGACGACTTCCATGCCCACCTCCGCCAGGGCGACCTGATGCCCGGCTACGTACGCGACCTTGTCGCCCAATTCGGGCGCGCCATCATCATGCCGAACACCGTTCCCGCGATGACTAGCGCAAAGGCGATTGCCGAATACAAGGCGCAGATCATCGAGGCGGCAAAGGACGTGCGTCCGGACTTCGTCCCGCTCATGACGTTCAAGCTGAACCCGAACTACACGGAGCAGGACCTGAAAGACATGATGGCGGTGGGAGTTGTCGCAGGCAAGTACTACCCCGCGGGCGTCACCACGAACAGCGCCGACGGCATCAGCGACTTCGAGGCGGTTTTCCCCGTGGTGGCAATGATGGAAAAGCTGGGACTCGTGCTGTGCGTGCACGGCGAGGAACCGGGCGAGTTCTGCCTGGACCGCGAGCCCGCATTCATCAAGCGCGTAGAGACACTTGCGGCAAAATTCCCGAAATTGAAAATCGTCTTCGAGCACCTGAGTTCCGCAAAGTCGGTCGAGGCGGTAAAGCGCCTGCCGGCCAACGTAGCGGCGACCTTCACGGTACACCACCTGATGATGACGCTCGACGACATCGTAGGCGACGCCCTCAGGCCGCACCATTTTTGCAAGCCCTTGCCGAAGCGGCCTGAAGACCGTGCCGCCATCCGCGAAGCCGCCTTCAGCGGCAACCCGAAGTTTTTCCTCGGCACGGACTCCGCCCCGCACCAGCAGGGCAAAAAGGAATGCCCGTGCGGGGCAGCGGGCGTCTACAGCGCTCCCGTGGCCATCCCGCTCCTAGTACAAGAATTCGAGAAAGCAGGCCAGCTCGACAAGCTCGCGAATTTCATCGGTGGATTCGGAGCCGATTTCTACGGCATCCCGCGCACGACGAAACGCATCGAAGTCGTGAAGGAACAATGGACCGTACCCGCAGTGGTAAACGGTGTCGTACCGCTTGCCGCAGGCCAGACTCTCGAGTGGAAACTCAAATAAAAATATCGCATAAAAAATGACCCGTTGATTTCGGATGTCGGGCCAATTTTTTCTCAAATTTACGTTCTCCGACCGTCAAAAATTATACATTAAGAGCAAATAACCAACAGGTTTTTTATGGCATTCTTCCGCGCGATATTCTATTACCTTTTTGTCATCGTCGGCATGTTGATTCTTGGCATCCCTTTCATGTTTTTTAAGGGGGCGCTTCTCGGACGCTGGCAAGAAAGCACACAAATCTGCATTCCCTTCTTCAAGGTGCTTTTCAAGATTACCGGTATCAAACTCGTCGTCGAGGGCAAAGAAAACATTCCCGACCACAAGCAGTTCGTGATTGTCGCAAACCACCAGAGCTACCTCGACATCAATGTCATCTGGCCTTCCATCGCCATCACGGCGTTCATCGCGAAAGCCGACCTGTGGAAGGTTCCCGTTTTTAGCTGGGTGCTCAACCACATCGGTTGCATTCCCGTGAACAAAAATCCCCGCAAGAACCTGAACATGGGCAAAGTCGTCAAAGACCGCCTCCAACACGATTACACAATCTCGGTGTTCCCCGAAGGCCACCGCAGCGACGATGGGCGTATGCTCCCCTTCCAGAACGGGATTTTCCGCATGGCCAAGGAAAACGAATTCCCGCTGCTGCCGGTCACGCTTGTGGATACAGGCAAACGCCTCTCGAAAACAAAGTGGGCTCAAACGCCGGGCACCGTAAAGATTATCATCCATCCGCTGCAAACACCGGAAACCTTTGCAGGCAAGACCGCCAACCAACTGCGCGACGAAATTCACGACATGATCGAATCTGCATTGCCGTACAAGCAACAAGAAATTGCATCTGCCGCCGACAACGGCACAAAGGAGGCCTAGAATGGCTAAGAACTTACCGAGTGAAGAACAGATTATTGCTATCCTCCGTGACGAACCGATGGTCGGGAGCCGCCTGCGCAGCGCGCTCGGGCTGCCCAAGAAGCAGAAAATGGCATTCAAGCAGATGCTCGCCGACATGGTGGACCAAGGACTTTTAAAACGCACGAGCCACAAGGAATACCAGCTCGGCGACGGGGAAAGCCTCGAAGAAAAACGCGACAAGCGCATCAAGAAAATCGCGGAACAGCATCCCGAAGACAACCGCCGTCTGGGTGCCCGCAGCCGTCGCCAAAACGACAAGTCTACCGAGACACGCATCAAGCGCGGCATTCTCCACCAGACAGGCGAAGAAGAGTGGGAAGTCCACGAACTCGATACCGGCAAGGTGTACGAGATGTGCCACCGCAGGCAGGCCCCGGGCAAGGAAGGCGAGACCATCAGCTTCACGCTGTACCCGCACCCGAAATTCAAGCACAGCTACCTCGCCAAGGTAGACCACAGCGCCGACGCCCTGAACATCTCTTGGGATGAAGTCAAGACGAAGTTCATGAACGACGCGAACCTCCCTAAGGATTTCCCGCCCGCCGTCAAGAAATATGTGGACAGCGTCAAGGAACCCTGCGGCAAGGATTTCAAGGGCCGCGTAGATTACCGGCAGACGACCATCCTCTGCATCGACCCCGAAGGTGCCATGGACCACGACGACGCCATCAGCGTAGAACGCACGCCTAAGGGCGGCTACAAGCTGGGCGTGCACATTGCCGACGTGAGCTACTATGTGCCCGAAGGTAGCGAACTCGACGAAGAGGCGCTGGAAAGGAGCTACACGCAGTACCTGCCGTGGACCGCAGTGCCGATGCTCCCCGAAAAGCTTTCGAGCAACGTGTGCAGCCTGCATCAGGGCGTAGACCGTTGCGCATTCACCTGCATGATGGAACTCGACAAGAACGCGAACGTGCTCAGCTGGGATTTCCACCGCAGTATCGTGAAGATTACCAAGTCCATCACCTACGAGCAGGCGATGGAAATGATGAAGGAAGGCGACGACGACATCAAGGCGCTCGCCGAAGTGACCGCACTCCTCAAGAAGAACCGTACCAAGGACGGCCTCCTGGAATTCCAGAGCACCGAATTCGGCTGCAAGTTCAACGAGAAGGGCGAACCGGAAAAAATTTACCCGCGCCTCACCGACGAAAGCAATTCGTGGGTCGAGGAGTGCATGCTCATCGCGAACAACTGCTGCGCCAAGGAACTCAAGAAGCGCAAGCTCCAGGGCATCTACCGTATCCACGAAGCGCCGGACACCAAGGACATCATGGAACTGTACTACATGTACCCGGACCTGTTCAAGGATTCTCCGGTGATGTTGCGCGATCTGGGCAAGCCTCGCAGTGGCGACACGAACCTGAACCCGACGGCATTCAAGCTGTACGAGCACCTGGTGAAGCGTGCCGAGGGCGACGAAACGCTCATGAACCGCATTTTGCGCAGCATGCAGAAGGCGCACTACGACAGCAACAGCTTCGGCCACTTCGCGCTAAACTGGCAGGACTACGCGCACTTCACAAGTCCCATCCGCCGTTACGCCGACCTCTGGTGCCACCGCGAACTGGCGCGCAAGGGCAAGGAAATCAACGCCGAGCGCAAGAACAGCGTGATTGAAGTTTGCGATTTGATTTCGGCAAATGAAGTCAAGAACCAGAAAATCGAACGCATCGCCATCAAGGTGTGCAGCTGCTGGATCCTGAAGAGCCGCATCGGGGACGACTTCGAGGCGACCGTCACGGGCATTGAGGAATGGGGCATCTACGTCTCCATCGCCGACCCCATCGCCGAGGGCCTCGTGCGCTTCCGCGACATCGCGGGCGACGACTTCTACGTATTCAACCCGGACCAGGGACTCGCCTTCGGCAAGAAGAGCGGGCGCACGTTCCGGCGCGGCGACAAGGTGCTCGTGCGCCTTCTGAGGGTGGACCCTCTGCGCGGTCAGGCGGACTTCAGCATCATCGAAAAGCTCAGTTCCGAACCGAAAAAGCGCCGTCGCCAGGGAGACCGCAACAACGAGGATCGCGCCGACCGCGCCGCCGCGGCGGAAGCCCTCGGCTACGTAAGCCAGCCCGACTTCGACGACGAGCCGGAATACGCCTCCGCAGGGAGCCATAGGAATCGCGGTGGCCGCAAGGGCAACGCTCGCGGTGGCAAGTTCGACAACGACGCCCCGAGTTTCGAGAAGACCGGACGCGGCCCGCGCAACCGTGCCGAACGCCGTGCAGCCCAGCAAGGCGAGGATTTCCACGTCGCCAGCAAGCCGCGCAAGACAAAGGGCGGACGCTTCCGCAAGAGGTAATATGCCGAGCTACAGGAAACTCGCCCTCTACGCCAGCTACCAGACCGGGAAAGACCTTCCCGGCTACGTGAAGTTCGCCCTCAAGCACCTGGCCGCGACCGACTTCCACGTCGTGCTGCTCACAAACGAGCGCGAGCTCTCGAACGAGACCTGCGAATTCATCGCCGACAACGGCATCGAGCTGTTCCTCACGCAGAACCGCGGCTTCGACTTTGGCATGTGGCACCGTTACCTCAAGCTCAAGGTCAACAGCCCGGCAGCGAACGGAACGCAGGAGGCCATGGGGAACCTCGACAGGCTCCTCGTGCTGAACGATTCCATCGTCTATTTCCAGAACAATTTCGAAAAGTTCTTCGCCGAAGCGGAAAAGAGCAGCGCCGACGTCGTCTCGCTCACCAGCAGCAACGAGTTCTTCCCGCACCTCCAGTCATTTTTCCTTTACATGAAACAGCCCGCCCTCGGGGCATTCTTCATGCACCTCTTCGAAACCCCCGAACAGAGTACCTTCGAGGCGACCGTCCGCAACATGGAGGTGGGCCTGAGCGCAAAGTTCGTCGAAGCCGAAGTCCGTATGGAAGCGCTCTACCCCACGACAGGCAGCCCGCTGTTCGCCTACAGGGACCTCGTTGAGCAAGGCGCAGGGTTCATCAAGCGCAAGCTGCTGCAGCGCAGGTTCAAGTTCAAGGAGAAGATCCACTTCATCCGCAACGGCGCGATCGAGACGCTCAACACCGACTACGCCGCCCTCATCAAGAAGGCAGGACTTGCGCCGGACTTCAGCGAAGACTGGATCCCCGAGCTACGGGAATCCTTCGTCAGGCACAAGGCCGACCTCGTCTGGGAAAATGCGTTCGACAAAGTCGGATGGCCGTTGCTCCGCACGGCGATCAAGACAAAATACAAGTTGTTACGGAAGCCCCTCAAGGGCGACGAGTACAAATAAACTCGCCACCCCCTTCGTCACTTCACTTTAAAGAAAGTGGTTACCTGGATGGAATCCATCTCTTCCACCCCGTTTTCGTAATGCGTGAATCCCAAGATCCAGGTAACCGTAGTATCTGAATTCAACTCGCTAGCATTGTTGAACAGATACAAACACTTCTCGGCAGGCCGTTTGGCGGGTAAGGTCCACTCCGTAAATTTTGGATCAATACGCACGAGGTATTTCATCCTACTCACATCCGTCAACGGGAAACCAGAAAAAGAAAGCTTTGAATTGACGTCAAGGCGAGCCTTCCCTCCCAGCCGCGTGTCGCGCACGTCGAGGGTATCAAAGAAATTACGCATCGCAGTAGAATCAAACGGTTTCGAGCCCTCTTCATAAACGAATTCCGGCGGAATGTAGTCGGTCCGGCGACGCTCGCCATAGTTGACAAAAACCGTGTCGGTCCTTGCCTTGTACGAGTTCCTGTACAGCGTGGCATAAACCGTATCCGTGACAGTAACATAATATTTGGTGGAGTCACGAGGGTCTATAGTACCGACATAAACAGGCTGATAGTAATTAGGCAACGGATTGACCATTGGCGAAATGTCGTTCCTGCACGAAAACGATTCTTCGCCGAAATCGCATTTCATAACGCTTGAACTCCGCGAAAGCGTGTCAAGGCGGCCTAGCGAATCCCTGTAAACAAGCGAAGTGACAGAATCCACGACCTCGACGAGTTTCTCTACCGTATCCCTGTAGACGACAACCGTATCATGGAAAAAAATAGTGTCGACCGGAGGAACAACCCGCAAGGCGGTAGCGGGAGTTTCCCCGGTCGATTCTAAAGGAGATTCTGCCGAGCAGGCCGTGGCAAGCGCCATAGCGAACGCCAGCAGAGCAAACAGCAACATCCTCAAAAACACCCATCTCATACAAATCCTCATCCCCGTCAGATAAAATAACACTTTCTCAGAAAAAAGAAATTATTTTATTCATTACGCACAAAAGCGTATTTAACATCACGGGATTTCGTTATCAAGGTTCCCTTTCCGCGAAAAGTAGGCCGGCAGCAGCAGATGAATGTTATACTCCCTACAATTTTTCCAAAAATAATCGGAGGAAAAAGTCCTTGACAAAGAAGAATTGTATATTTCGCCTCAAAAAAAGGAGGCGAGAATGAAACTCTATACGACAGATTTTATCAGCGGCAAGGAAATCGAGACCATCCAGATGGTCAAGGGAAGCGTCGTCTTTAGCAAAAACGTTGTTCGTGACCTGTTTGCCGGGCTCAAGACACCGAATAAAAACCACATGTCAAGACAAAATAATTTCGCAAAAAAAACTTGACACTACCGATAATCATAGTTTATCCGCACAGCTGGAATCACGAGGCGAAAAAATCTCTACGGCAAATCTTTTTTCGTTTCCGCAGCTATTGTTTTTTACCGAAATTAGTTCTCCTCCTCTTATGCGAGCGAACCGGTATATACGCCTATTTTTTTGATAAAATGACCACTCATATTCAATAAACGGATATTTTTCATTATCACAAAAAACATCCATGTCCAATCTGCATTTTATCTCATCCTTCCCATGCCATATAGGATTTTCAGTTTTTACCTCGTACGTAAAAAGCCCCAATCCATCCTTGTTGCGATACTCATGATTCTTAAAGCCATGAACAGAATCAGGGTACCCAAGCAGAACGCCATCCCTGTTCGAAATGAGAACTGAATCATCGCATGTAATCGTCGCCCAAGCAGAATCAACACCAACTGGATTGGACACATCCACCTCGTTTATGCAAGGTGAAAAAGAACCACTAGGATCTTGGTCCAAAAGGCACCCTGACAAAAAAAGCATCAACAAAAGAAAAAATATTCCTTTCATGTTATAAATATATACAAAAAATCCCCGGCGTTGCCGGGGACCTTGCAAATACTTTCTTTTTCGCCTTTACTTCACGATTTCGGCGTCCTGCACCTTCTTACCCTTTACAGTCTTGGGAGCAGAGCCATTGTCGCGGCGGATTATCTTGTACTGAATGATACTCCAGATGTTCGAGACAATCCAGTAGAGCACGAGGCCGGAGGGCATCACCGCGCTGAACAGGAACATCATCGCCGGCATCATCCACACCATCATCTTCTGCTGGGCCGGATCCATTCCGGCGCTGCCGCTCATGGTAACCTTCGTCTGGAAGTACGTGGTGACCACCATGATGATCGGGAGCAGGGCAAGGCCCGACGGCATGAGGTAAGGAATCGAGATGCCGCTCCAGATAACGTCGCTACGGCTGAGGTCGGAAATCCAGAGGAACGCAGGCATGCCGCGGAGTTCGACGGCGCGGCCGAGCACGAAGAAGAGACCCATGAAGATAGGCATCTGGATAAGCATCGGCAGGCAGCCGCCAGTGCAGCTGGCGAGCGGGTTCACGCCGTTCTTGGAATAGAGTTCCATGATGGCGGCCTGCTTCTTCTGCGGATCGCTCCTGTACTTCACGTTGATTTCGTCGAGCTGCGGCTTGAGCTTGCTCATGGCCGAGGTGGACTTCATCTGCTTCACGGTGAACGGAGTCGTGACGCCGCGGACAATGAAGGTCACAAGAATGATGGCGACGCCGTAGTTCGGGATAATCGAGAAGAAGAACTTGAGGAGCTTGAGCAACATGGCGCAAATCCACACGAACCATACGTCAGCACCGCACCATTTCCAACCGCTCACGATAACCTTCTCATAGCCCTTGCCGTAGACGGAGACTTCGTCCCAGGAAAGCGGGAGGACCATGAAGTTGTAGCCGAGGCTGTCGGAACCGCGGAGCTCATCCGCGACAGAAATCTTGTAGGTGCCCGGGTCGTACTCGTTGTCGGCGATCTTCATCGGCTTCGCCTCAAGAGTCGCAGGAACCGGGGTGTCGAACTGCACCGCCATGGCGACGTACTTGCGGCGGATGCCCGCCCAGGACATGTTGCCGTCGTTGAACTTCTCGGCGTCGCGGACCATCTCGCGTTCCACGCCGCTAGCGGCGCTGTAAATCACTTCGCTAAAGAAGTAGCTCGTACCGCCGAAGCTCTTGCCCTTCGGGATAACTTCGGTTTCCTTCATGCCACCCTTCCAGGCGAGTTCGTAGGTTTCGGGGCTGAACCCGACAAAGCGGTTCGTCTGGCGGACAGCGGAACCGTCCTTGGTAAATCCGTAGCTGCGCACGACCTTGTTCCCGTTCGCATCGGAGAACACGAACTCGACCGCAGCCTTGTCGTTAACGACAATCTTTGCCGGAGCATCGACAGCGAACATGGCATCGCTCAGGTCGGCATTGCCCAGCTTCAGGTCCAGGGCGCCGAGCGCGGTATCCTGGATGAGCTCGGGGAAGTTGCCCGTAGAATCCGGAAGCGTCTTCACGACAACGCTCTGCACCTTGCCGCCCTTGTTGCTGAGGGTCATCACAAACTTTTCGGTCTCCACGACAACCGTGCGCGGCTCGATAACGGCCGGGGCGGGCGCGGAAGCGGAATCCACGGCCGCGGAATCCGAAACGGCACTGTCCGACGGAGCTGCACCGTCCAGCACCGGGGCGGGCTTGAGCTCGGGAGTCTTGGCCGGGAGCACGAGTTCACTTGCAACAGAAGAATCCTTCTGCACCTTCGCGGCGACGGCCTTCTTCGCCTTGGCCTGGGCGGCAGCCTGGGCTTCGGCATTGGAAGCGTTCGTCGTCATCCACCAGATGACGATCACCGCGATAAGGATGGAACCGATAATGGTATTCTTGTTCATCTTTTTTCCTTGGGGGGCGGCACAGGGTCGTATCCGCCTTTACAGAAAGGGTTGCACCTTAACACTCTAAAAACCGCAAGATAGAAACCTTTGAAGGGTCCGTGTACCCGCAGAGCCTCTATCGCATACTGGGAACACGTCGGCTGGAACCTGCACACACCCTGGAAGAAGAAGGGGTGGATCAACTGGTACAGCCTGATGGGCACCACGAGCGCCGCAGACAGCGCGTTCTTAACCTTTTGCCACATCCGCAGCCCCATCCCATTCCATCTTATGAAAAATCTTCAGGGCAGATTCGCGAAGGCGTTCCGGGGACATCTCACTGGCACTGTCGGTCACGACGACCATCGCCCACACGGGCTTCTTTATCGAGGGGACCATCCCAAAAAACAAAGGCCGCAACACTCTGCGACACTTGTTGCGGTAAACGGCGTTACCGTTTTTCTTTTTTGCCAAAAAGCAGAAACGACAATAGCCGTCCGGGCTTTCAATCCACTTCATCGATAACGATGGAGAGCGGACGAATTTCCCTTGGACGGCGACTTGCCGATAAGCTGGTTGCGTCGGCAGACGATAAGAACGCAGAGCGGCTATAAGCCAGCCTCCGACTTACTTCTTGTAGACGGAATCGCTGACAGTGAGACGCTTGCGGCCCTTGGCACGACGACGGCTCAAAACGGCGCGACCCCAGCGGTCTTCCATACGAGCCATGAAACCATGCTTGTTGACACGCTTACGATTGTGAGGCTGGAATGTTCTTTTCATTGTCTTAACCTTTATAAAAAAGCGAATTTTTGGAACTCAAATTTAGTAAAAAGCCTGTATAAATCAAGGGGTTAGGATGCACCGAAACCCCTTTTTGGGCAATTTTCACGACTTATTAACATTTTACTCACCCCGCATCACCGGAAGCGCGCATGCGCCTGCGGGCACGGGAGCCGGGACGGTTGCGACGGTGCCTTTTCTTGAAGGGGGCCGGCTGGGAGTCCCCAGACTTCGCGACAGGCACCTGATTTTGGGCCGGCTTTGCGGATTGGGGCACGTTTTTTGCACCTGGGACCTGTTTCGGGGCCTGTTTCGGGGCCTGCTTCACAGCAGGTTTCGGGGCGGCACCCTTCTCGCGGGGAGCATTTTCGCGTTGCTTCTTCTCGCGAGGCATCCTGCCACGCGCATTGCGCCTCTCGCTTTCGGGAGTCTCCTTCTGCGGGGGCGGGAGTCTGTCGAAGACAGACTTATCCCCTTCGGGGATGCGCACGCGGGTCAGCTTTTCGATGGCACGCAGGTCCTGTTCCTCGTCAGGGGCGCAGAACGCGATGGCGACCCCGTCCTTGCCCGCGCGCGCCGTCCGCCCGATGCGGTGAACAAACGTCTCGGGCTCGTTGGGCAGGTCATAGTTGAAAACGTGGCTCACGTCGTCGACATCGATGCCTCGGGCGGCAATGTCTGTCGCCACCAGCACGCGGATTTCCTCTTTCTTGAACTTCCCGAGCGCTTCCTGGCGGCGGTTCTGGCTCTTGTTGCCGTGGATGGCAGAGCACTTGACGCCCGCCTTCTCGAGCACGCGGACAATCTTGTCGGCACCGTGCTTCGTACGGCAGAACACCAGCACCTTCTGCATCTCGGGATGGCATGCCAGCAGTTCCTTGAGGAGCGCGCCCTTGCGGCGCTTGTCGATGCGGTAAAGCTCCTGGTGGATGCGCTCGATGGGCGTGCTCTGCGGGGCCACCTCGACTCGCACCGGGTCCGCATGCAGAATCGACTTCGCCAAATCCAGGATGCTGTCGGGCATGGTCGCGCTGAAGAAAAGGTTCTGCCTGTTCTGCGGCAGCAGCGACACCACCTTGCAGATGTCGTGGATAAATCCCATGTCGAGCATGCGGTCGGCCTCGTCCAGCACGAACACTTCCAGCTTCTTGAGGCTCACCGCCTTCTGGCCGATCAGGTCGAGTAGGCGGCCCGGAGTCGCGACAAGCACATCCACGCCGCGGATAAGGTTCCTCTTTTGCGAAGCATCGTTCACGCCGCCGAAAATGCAGGCCGTCGATATCGCCGTAAACTGGGCGTACTGCCTAAAGCATTCCTCCACCTGGATGGCGAGTTCCCTGGTCGGGAGCAGCACCAGAACGCGGCATGTCTTGGGAGCGCGGAAATTGCCCGACTCCAGCAGGCGCTGCAAAATCGGGAGTGCGAAGGCGGCCGTCTTTCCCGTCCCCGTCTGGGCGATTCCCAGCAGGTCGCGGCCTTCCAGGAGGCTCGGGATGGACTTTTCCTGGATGGGAGTGGGAGTTTCGTAGCCGACAGCACGGATGGCGCGCTGCAAAGGGTTAGCAAGGGGTAAATCCGCAAACATCATAATGGGGCCAAATATAGAAAAACGGGGAAGCCCCCGCAAAATACGTGAGAGAAGCGTCACTTCAGTGAACGCAACAATGCTTTCTGCCCGTCGGTGATGCGGTAGCTCTCGCAGGCCTTCTGGATGGACTTCGCGTGAATCCACGGCGAAAGCTTGCGGCCCTTGATGTAGGGGAACGTCGCCTCCCACTGCTTGGCAAGCGCCGTCGCGATGTACCAGGCAATGACCATCTGCACGTAGTAGCGGTCCGTGGGGCGCGCGGCATTTATCGAGGACTTTGCGGCGCCGGTATCGGAATCGTCGAACAGGTTCTCGTCTATCGCGGCGACCATCTCCAGATGCTTCTTGTCGAAACGCCCGTCCAGGAAAAAGTTCATGAGCATGTTCACGCCGAAACGCACCGTGTAAGGTTCGCGCGACTTGAGCCAGACCTTGATGCAATCCAAAAAACGAGTCTCGTCCTTGAGCAACGCCTTCGGGGACTTGCCGTCGCACACCGCCCAGTTGTTGATGTAGGGCAAGAACTGTTCAATGCGGCGCAGGCACTCGTCAAAATCCTTGATGCGCTCGACCACGAAGAGGTGGACCTGGTTCTCATCGAAATACTTGTGCGGGAGTTTGTCCAAAAAGTTTGCAATGTCTTTCGGCAAGGTTTTTGCAGCAGCATCCGCCGACTTCCCTGCTGTCGACTTCCCTGCCGCCGGTTTTGCCATCGGGGCGGCAAACTCCTTCGCGATTTTCCGCATCGTAGGCACGCGCACGCCGATAATCGATTTCTTGTCGATGTTCGGCAACAGCGACGCATGGAAATCCCTGTACTTCAGGTCCTGTTCGGCAAGGAGCCGCTTGACAAGTTCGGCGTGGGTCATTTCTTTTCCGCTTTCTCGACAGCGGCATCGACTGCCTTGGCGGCCTTCTCCGCAGCGGCTTCGGCGGCCTTGATTTCCGCCTTCCACGGAGTAAGTCCCACAACATCGTCGACGGGGAGCGAGAACGCGATGCCCTGGCCCATGGTGTCGAGGCCGGCCTTCTGGTAAAGGGCATGCAGCACGGCATCCTTGATCTTCACGTCCACCAGGATCATCACGATTTCCTTCTCGGGCTGGATGGCAATCTTGAAGAACGATTCCGCTTCCTTGTTCGCCGTACCGCGGGCATTCAGGATAGTCCCGCCGCGAGCGCCGGCGTCCTTGGCGGCCTCCATCACCGTTTCAGAGAAACCGGTGTTGACAATGCAAAAGATGACCTCATGCTTATTCATGCTCAGTCCCTCCGAATCTGGGTGCGGTTGTCGCTCAAGAAGTTGAAAATGGATTTGCCGATGATGCTCGACATGGGAATGGTGTAGGCGATGCCCTTGCCGCCCTGGATCGTGTTGAACTTTTCGCCCAGGCTGTCCAGCGCATTGCGCAAGTTGTTCTCGCCGATGATGCTCAGGATTATGGCGCGGTCGGAATCCGTAAGGCCCATTGCAGCAACGAATTCCTTGGGAGCGGTACCCCTTCCGAAAATCACCATCTGCACGTTCGCGCCGAAGGACTGGATATGGTCCATGTAGAAGTCCGCCTTGGCACGGCCCACCACGGTAACAAGGATCTTCAGCTTGTTCACGGAAACGCGGTTACGCCCGGTCACCGTCTTGGAGCGCCTGTAGGGCACCTTCGCCGCCAGCTTCTCCGAAATCTTCCTTGCGTCTGCTCTGCCTACCATTTCCACTCCCCTACATAAAGTCAATAATCTGTTCGTCGTCGGCATCCTGGATGCGGCGCATCATCATGCGGTTGCGAAGCGCAGTCGCCACGATGGCACGGAAACCCAGCACCTGGATGGTTATGAGGGGGGTCATCGCCACCATGGCAACAATCCCGAACGCATAGTTCAATATGGAATCCCCGCCGGTATGGATCGAGGCGCACGCACCGATCGCCAGCGGCAAGATAAAGCTCGAAGTCAAGGGACCGCTCGCCACGCCACCCGAGTCAAACGCGATAGCCGTGTAGAGCTTGGGGACAAAGAACGAAAGCCCGAGCGAAATGAAATATCCCGGAATCAGGTAATAGACAATGGGGAACCCGACAATGATGCGGATCATCGAAAGGCCTATGGAAATTCCCACGCCCACGGAAAGCGCAATAAGCATCGAGCGCTTGGTCACGAGGCCGCCCGTAATCTCTTCGACCTGCTTGTTGAGCACGTGCACGGCAGGCTCCGCGAGCACCACCACCATGCCAAGGACAAAACCCGCCACCACGAGAGCGCGCGGCATGTTCCCCAGCTGCTTGCCCAACTCGAACCCGATAGGCATGAACCCCACCGCAACCGCCGTCAAGAAAACGACAAGCCCCACGAAGGTGTAAATCACGCCAAACATCATCGGCGCAAGCTTTGTCCACGAAAGCCGAAGCACCGTCAACTGGAGCACCATGAAGAATATCGCAATGAGTCCAAGAGCCGCGACAACATCCTTGACGACACCCCAGACCGTAGGCAAGAAGTTCGCCCCGAGGGATGCGTCAATAGAATAAGCCGATTCCGAAAGCTGGTAGGTCAGGTCACCCTTCGAGAACAGCACAAGGCCCATGAAGGCGATAATCGGGCCCACCGAGCAAAGCGCAATCAGGCCGAAACTGTTCTCGTTCGCATTCTTGCCGCCAATCGCACCGGCCACACCCACACCCAAAGCCATGATGAACGGCACCGTGATAGGCCCGGTCGTCACGCCGCCGGAATCGAACGCGAGAGGCACGAACATGTCCCTGCCGAAAGTCACCATCAGCATCCCGAACATGAACAGCATCATGTAGAAGAAGATGATAATCGTCGAGAGGTCCTTTTTGAAGACAATCTTCACAATCGCGATCAGCAAGAAGAGGCCCACGCCGATACCGATCGTCGCGATCAGGAGAACCGGCTCCACGGTATTCTTCACCTGCTCGGCCAGCACGGAAAGGTCGGGTTCGGCCACAGTAATAAGCACGCCCATCACGAAGCACACGGAAACGAGCAGAATCAGGCGCCTGGACTTCGCAAGGCCCGACCCCACCTGTTCACCCATCGGGGTCATGGCCAGGTCGGCACCCAGGTTGAAAAGCCCGATGCCCCCCACCAGAAAAATGGCGCAAACGGCAAAAACAACCAGCTGTTTGGGCGAAAATGAGACAAGAGGGGTAAACGACACCGCGAGAACAATCAGCGTGACGGGCAAAACCGAGGCAAAAGCCTCTTTCAACTTGTCCCAGAAGATTTTGAACATCTTGCAACAATATAGAAACTTACGCGGAAATTACATATTTTTCAACTTCGATGCAACCGAATGATTTCCCGGCACATCAAAAGGGTACAATGGACGAAAAAGTGATACTTCAACACCTCAAGGAAGGGAGCCGCGACGCTCTGGCCCTGCTCTGGCAGGCCCACAGTTCGAACGTGCTCAATCTGGCCTTCCGGATGCTGAAAGACCGCGACCAGGCAGAAGACATCCTCATGGACGTGTTCGTGCAGGTGCCAAAGGCCGTACAGGGATTCCGGGGCGAATCGGCGCTCGGGACCTGGCTCTACCGGCTCACGGTAAACGCCTGCCTCATGAAGCTGCGCTCGCAAAAGCGCCACCGCGAACTCGAGGAAGAAAAGCTGGACGTCATTGTCGAGGAAGTCATCGGCAAGGTGGACTCGCAGGGCGAGGACTTCGACGCCGAACTTCTGGAAAAGGGGCTCGCGCAGCTGCCGGCGGAAACGCGCAGCATGCTCTGGCTCAAGGATGCCGAGGACCTGGACGTGAAGGACCTCGCCGAGATATACAAGATGCCCGAAGGCACCGTCAAGGCGAGACTCAGCCGCGCAAGGCACCTCGTAAGGGATTTTTTAAAGGAGCGTAAGGATCATGGCTAACAAAATCGACTTCTCGAAGCTCGAAAGGCTTACCCCCAGGGATGATTCCTGGGCCAAGGTCTGCGCCCGCCTGGACGCGGAATCCGCAAACGCACCCGCAAAGGGCAAGATCATCGATATCAAGAGCTGGTACAGCGCCATACCGCTTGCCGCGAGCTTTGTGCTCGTGAGCCTTACGGCGATCCTCCCGGCACTCACGGACGACGTGAAAAGCCCGGAACCCATAACCACCGAAACCATTTCGATCAACAGTTCCGCGCCCTCCGAGGTCCTCAGCTGGTATTCCAGCCTGGGCAACTCGTCCAGCGACGAGTTCGAGACGCTCGAGGAAACTGTCGGCTTCAGCTACTTAATAAAGGAGTAAAACATGAAAGGAGCAAAACTCTTCACCGCAAGCCTTGCCGTACTTGCCCTGGCCCTGGGGTTCTTCCTGGGGAACTTCTGCGGCAAAAGCTGCCCGTGCTGCAACAAGGGCGAAATGACCTGCTGCAAAAAAATGGAAGGCCCGTGCCCGCGCCAGGGCATGATGCCGCCCCCCGACGGTCCGCACCATCCGGGTGAATTCAAGGGCCCCGGCCATCACGGCGACTTCAAGGGACCGCAATTCAAGCACAAGATGGACCCCGGCGTCATCGACTCCATGCTGGAAGTGACTCCGGAACAGAAAGCCGCTCTCGACGCAAACCGCGCCAAGGGAGACTCCATCTTCAAGGAACTGCGCGGAAACAAGCACGCCGCCGAAAAGGCCCTGGGACAGGCGCTCGAAAGCGGAGACCAGGCCGCCATCGAAGCCGCGAAGGCGCAGGTGCTGGAAGCCGACAAGGCACTGCTCGAGCACCGCATCAACGGCGTCAACGCGCTCGCCAAGATCCTCACGAAGGAACAGCTCGAAAAGTTCAACCAGTTCCACAAGGAACAGATGAAAAAGTTCCGCGATTTCAAGAAAGGGCCGAAGGGTCCGCACGCAGGCATGCAGGGCAACCCGCCCCCGCCGGCTTCGGAAAAATAGCTGAAAATCCCTCCTCAAACAAAAAAATCCTCGGCATCACTGCCGGGGATTTTTTTAAAACACCTTGTCGATCGTCTCGACGAATTCCTTGTAGGCAAATGTCGCGTCGAGACTCTTGAGCGCGCGGGCGAGCCCCCGGAAATGCCACTGATGAGCGGCGGCGTCCTTGACACTGAACAGATCCCACACCTTGTCGCCGATAGCCTGGTAGTCGCGGTAGATGGCGCGGATGTTGCTCAACTTGTCCGCCAGCGCCACGATTTTCACATCGTTCGAAGCGGCGGAAAGCCTCTCGATGGATTCCTCCTTGCGGAACCTCCAACTTTCCTCGCTATTGCGGCCCTCGAAAGTGATATCGGATTCCGCCTCCACCAAGTCAGCCACGCGATCGCCGAACTCGCGGCGGATCGCCGAAAGCGTCACGTCGGTATCTTCCACCGTGTCGTGGAGAGCCGCGGCGGCCAGCAGTTCCTGGTCGTTCGTCATCGTCGAGGCGATGGCGACAGCCTCCAAGGGGTGCACGATATACGGGAAGCCCTTGCCGCGGCGTTCCTTGCCCCGGTGAGCGTTCACGGCAAATACGATTGCCTTGTCAAGAATCGAGGTATCCATGATTTTAATCTATACAAAAAACTAGCCGAGCGCAACATCCAGGGCCATCATCAGCGAAAAACCGACGGCAAAAAACACCGTCCCGATGTTGGAATGGCGTCCCTCGGACATTTCGGGGATAAGTTCCTCGACCACCACGTAAATCATGGCTCCAGCGGCAAAGCTCAGCAAGTACGGCATGACCGGCACGAAATGCTCCGCGAAAACCACCATGAGAATCGCGGCCACCGGCTCGACGGCACCCGAAAGTGCCCCGTAAACGAACGACCTCTTCTTCGAAAGCCCCTCCGCGCGGAGCGGCATCGAGATAATCGCCCCCTCGGGGAAATTCTGGATGGCGATACCGATAGAAAGCGCAAGCGCTCCAAGCGCCGTAATGTCCACGGTCCCCGAAAGGAAACCCGCATAGGCAACGCCCACCGCCATCCCCTCGGGAATGTTGTGCAGCGTGACGGCAAAAACCAGCATCGCCGAGCCCGAAAGCTTGCTCGCGGGACCCTCCTTCTCGTGGTTCGCATGCATGTGGGGCACCACGTTGTCGAGGAAAAGCAAGAAGAGAATGCCCAGCCAGAATCCGACGACAGCGGGCATGAACGCAAACTTCCCGAGACTGGCGGAGCCCTCCATCGCAGGGACAAGGAGACTCCACACGCTCGCCGCCACCATGACGCCCGCGGCAAAACCCGAAAGAGACCTCTTGAGACTCTCGCCCATCTCGCGACGGAGCAGGAACACGCAAGCCGCCCCGAGGACAGTCCCCAGGAACGGAATGAGAATCACTTGCAACGTCAGAACATTCATCGACAAATAAATTAGAAAAAATCGCCTACTTGATGCGGTCGCCGCAGAAATCCTGACGGCCGCATTTTTGGCAGTGCATACCCATCCACAAGTTATCGAACTGCTCGATGGCCGCCCCGACAATCTGTGGGTCGTTGGTGAGAATGCCCGCCTCGAAATTGCGACGCAGGGAACTCTTCATGCCGATACCCGCACCGGTGAGATTCGCAGAGCCGATATAGGCCGTCTCCAAGTCGAAAATCATCATCTTGAAATGGACACGCGGGCACATCACGCGCTCCAGGTCGGTCACGAGAATCGGGAAACGGTCAAAGTCCTCGCGGAAGTTCGGGCCCGGCTCCTTCGCATGCACCAGACGCACGCCCACACCGCGCTTGAGAAGCGCCGCCAGCTGGCCCAGCAGCGGAATCGCATCGCCGTCCTGCTTCACGTACACGTCCTTGATATCGGCAGTCCCGATCCAGAGCGTCTCGCGGACAGAGGTAATGCGCGAGATGACCTCGGAATAGTGTTCCTCGTTGGCAATGTACTTGGTGAAGACGGACATGGAAAGAAATATACTAAACGCAGGAAGAAACGACCCTGTACGCCTCCACAAGTTTTTCCAGGGAGACCGCACAGTTCGCGGGAGAAGTGGACGGGAGCCGTTCGGCATCCATGCCGACATCCTTGGCGCAGTATTTCTGGTACAGCTTGTGAGCCGTGGCGCCCGTGCAGAAAATGCGCGAGACCTTCGACTTCTTGACGAGTTCGCCTATTTTGTTCGGAACGACATCCTCGATGCTCGTGTCGCTTGCGCCGACGATAGTGCAGCTTTCCAGCACATCCCACAGTGCGACGTGATGCTTCTTGAGCATCGCCTTTTTCTGGGGAATCGACTCGGGGACAGGCTCGCCGAGGACCTGCGCGAGCACCTTCCAGAAACGATTCTGCGGATGCCCGTAATAGAAACCCACCTCGCGGGACTTGGGCGAAGGAATCGAGCCGAGCAGCAACACGCGGGAATCCCGGTCGTAAACCGCCGGGAACTCGTGGGAAACAAAAGTACGGGTGGACTTGGAGGACATGAGGGGGCTACCCAAGTTCTTTGATGAATTCTGGAGCGAAATCCACGCCATTGCCCCACACGACCGTGTTGGCCTGAACCTTGAAATCCCTGAACAAGTCGAGATTTGAAAGTTGCTGGACAATTGGTCGATGGTCACTCTTGACGACGCGCTCAAAATCGGCAACACAGCGACTCCCGTCGTTGAGTGCGACGGAAATCTTGTAATCACTGATGTATTCGGCGGCAATTATGTGAAGCATGGGATGAATTTGTAATTTCTTAATAGTGGGATCATCAACAACCATATTCATTACAGGTTAAGTTAAAATATATCCTTTTTTCTTGTAAAGAGGTCTTTGTAGGCTCGCCGAGAACCTGCACGAGGACCTTCCAGAAACGGCTCTGCGGATGCCCATAATAGAACCCCACCTCGCGGAACAAGGGCGAAGAAATCGAATTAAACAGCAACATGCGGGAATTCTGGCCACAAACCGCCGAGAACTCGTGTGAAACAAAAGTACGGGCGTTTTTCTGCATTACTCTTGATTGTTCTAACAAGGGAGATTATAACTAAAAAACGGTAATACTTCGTTTTTTCTCAACAAACTTGCTTTTGGGAAGGGGAAAGCCTTCCTCTCACATCAGTCCCGGCTTCCGCCCTCATCGTCAAGCCCGCAAAAACGGACATCTCTATCAATCCGCCATAGTTGGGCTTTACACAACCCCTTTCTAGCGAGTTTCAAACGCCAGCACGCAATACTAGGCTTTCAAGGTGACATCGTAAAACGCCATCGTCCTCTAATCCATTTTTTATTATATTCAAGTTATGGCTCTTTTTCAAAAATCTATCCTCGCTAAGTATCTCAACCCTATTAAAGGGACCCTTCACGAAACCTATGAAGCTTACTCAAGCTATTTCTTGAACAAAGAGATTCAAGAGAATATCTTGCAAAGCAAGGAAGAACAGTTTCAAGAAGGTTTTCTACGAGAACTTTTTGTCAAATTGCTTGGATATTCCATTAATCCTGAGCCAAATTACAACTTGACAACCGAATTCAAGAATACGACCGATTCTCGCAAAGCAGACGGGGCCATACTTTTAGAAGGAAACCCTATTGGCATTATTGAACTCAAAAATCACAAAACACAAGATTTGCGAGAAGTAGAAACACAAGCTTTTAGTTACAAGAGTAAGCACAAAGGCGTTCGTTACGTAATCATAAGCAACTTCGAAAGACTACGATTCTACATAGACGATGCCGTAGATTGCGAAGAATTTGACCTATTCCATTTAACAGAAAGCAATTTTGAGAAACTTTATTTACTACTCTCTTTTGAGAACATAAAAAAAGATGTCCCATTAGAAATAAAGAACAACAGCTGCAGTGAAGAAAAGGACATCACAGACGCCCTCTATAAAGATTACTCCACATTCAAACGAGAACTTTTTGCCGACATTTGCAAACGAAATGCTGACAAGGCCGACAAACTGACCCTATTCCGCAAAACCCAAAAACTGTTGGACAGGTTATTGTTCATTTTCTTTGCCGAAGACCGTGGACTTATCCCCCCAAACATAATTACGAAAGTTGTCGAAGACGTAAAAAAACTTCGAGAACTCGATATGGATGTTTCGTTATACGAACGATTCAAAAAATACTTCGGCTATTTGGACAAGGGCTACAAAGGCAAGGATTTTGAGATTTTTGCATATAATGGAGGGCTATTCCGCACCGATGATTTGTTGGATAGTTTGGAAATAGACGATTCTCTATTAGAAAAACATTCGCTGCTATTGAGCGCCTATGATTTTGAAAGCGATGTTAGCGTTGATATTTTGGGTCATATTTTCGAGCATTCTCTTTCTGAAATTGAAGAAATAGAACAAAACATAATAAACCCCAGTACACAAAAAACAACAAAGAAAAACGTCAAAAATTCCAAACGTAAGAAAGATGGCGTTTTCTATACACCCGCTTATATCACCCACTACATTGTCGAAAATACTTTAGGGACTCTTTGCAAGCAGAAGAAAGTCGAGCTAAATATTACTAAGAACGAAATAGGGAAATCCACAAGCAAAAAGAAACAAATAGAAATTCTTGACGAGTACCGTAAATGGTTACTTTCGCTTAAGGTTTGTGATCCAGCTTGCGGCAGTGGCGCATTTCTCAATGCTGCTTTAGAATTCTTAATAGAGGAGCATCATTTTATAGACACCCAAAAGGCTGTTCTTTATGAAAAAAATGATAAAATCCAGATGGCACTATCTGACATTGACACGGAAATTCTAGAAAATAACATCTATGGTGTTGACATCAATGAAGAATCTGTGGAAATTGCCAAACTTTCATTGTGGCTACATACTGCACGGCCAGGTCGTAAACTTACAAACTTGAACAAAAATATCAAGTGCGGAAACTCCCTTATTGACGACCCTTCTGTAGCTGGAGAAAAGGCCTTTAACTGGGAAAAAGAATTCCCTGAGGTATTTGAGAAAGAGGGCTTTGATATAATTATTGGGAACCCACCATATGTCAGAGCGGACTTATTACCCTCACAAGATCAAGATTTCTACAAAGACCATTATAAAGTATTTGCGCCCGATGGAGATTTATTCTTCTATTTTTATGAAAAAGGAATGAATCTTGTAAGACAAGAAGGCCTTTTTGGATTTATCTCTAACACTTTCGACAAAACTACTACAGGGAAAGTTCTTCGCAAATATATTTCAGAACAAACAAAAATTGAAAAATACATTGATTTTACAGGGGTTCAAATTTTCAAAGGAGCAACAACATACCCCATTATATTAATTCTTTCAAAACAAATAAATAAAATATCAGATTTTGAATACCGGAGAATCCCTCCCGAAATGCAGAAAAATGTACAAATCTCCGATACAAAGAAAAATCGAGTTGGACAAAATACATTAGACCCTAATAGCTGGGGATTTGCAAGTATTGAATTATTTTCTGTTTTAAATCGTATGAGACGATTCAGAACTATTTCGGAGCAATTTGGAAAATGTTATTATGGAATCAAAACAGCTTTAAACAAAGCTTATTTTATAAACAAAATTGAAAAAGATGCCATCATAAATGAAAATCCATTTTCCGCACAAATTATAAAAAATGTTTTTGAAGGAGAAGATTTAAACAAATGGGCATCTCTCCCAGTTTCAAAATACGTTCTTGTAGTACATAATGGATATGAAAACATCCCCGCAATTAACGTAAATGATTTTCCCGCCATAAAAAAACATTTAGACAATTTTTATCACGATCTTGAAGTTCGTAGCGATAAGGGATATACACCCTACAATCTTAGGAATTGCGCTTATCAAAAACTTTTTGACAAGCCTAAAATCATTTGGGGTAATTTACAAAATTCAAGCAAGTTCTCATATGACGAAAATGGCGTTGTAATTTCGGCGCCCTGCTGCATGCTTCCAACGAACAAGAAAGCATTACTTGCTATTTTAAACTCAAAAATAATCTGGCTATTTCTTGCAAATATTTGCACCATTCGCAATGCCGGTTATATAGAAGTAAAACCTCAATATTTTGAACAAATTCCTATCCCTGATTTTGACTTTAATTTAAACAACATGCTTTTTGCAGCATCACCAACGACAATTGAAACATTATCTTTTTTGGCGGATAAGGCCATATTTTTCAATACTGAGTTGCAAAAAAAACGTTCCAAGTTCATTCACCGCCTTACGGAAAACTTCAACGGAATAAGAATTACCACAATCCTCGAAAGTTTCGACAGTACCGATTTCAAAACTCTTATTGCGGAGTTCAAAAAACAGAAAATCAAACTCACGCTTGTGCAACAAGACGAATGGGAAGATTATTTCAATAGCTACAAAAAAGATTGTAACAACATCACTGCACAAATCGCTGAATTAGAGCGCGAGATCGACAATGAAGTATACGCACTCTACGGCCTAACCCCCGAAGAAATCGCAATCATTGAACAAGCATCTAGATAAATTGCCTTTTTGCCGGTTTGCGCAAGGATGAAATTTATGAAGATTTGTCTTACGACAGAATCTTTGAATTGCAAGCCCCCCCCCTACGCTAACGCCTACATGTGTCAGCTACCCATTTTTAGGCACATCGAACTATTTCACAAGCAGAATTGACCCCATAATTCGCTGAGGATATATGACTCCGTCCGAATACAAGCCATCAAAACAGGTTAATTAGCGTTCAAAAGCGTACCACTTAACAAGAAAAAAGGATATATTTTATCTTAACCGATAATGAACATGGTCGTTCATGAACTCGCTATTAAAAAAATACAAATCCAATAAGGACGAATGATGAAGCCGACACTTTTTATTAGCTATACACATAGTGATGAAAAAGAAGTTGATAATATTGTTGATTTTTTTAGGCCCAAAGAATCAAGTGGTGAAATAATCATTCATCAGGATAAACGAATTAAAGCGGGCGACAAACTGTTTCCAGAAATTGAGCGTATGATGGAAGCTTCTGATATTTTTTTGATTTTTATATCGCAAAAATATTTATTGTCGCCAGCTTGTTTGAAAGAAGTGGAATTTGCAAAGAAGAAAAAAGAAAAATGCAATATTATTGTTATTCCTATACTATTATCTAATTGTGAATGGCGTGAAAATGATTTTATTTCAGGTTTAAAATGTCTTCCTAAAGATGCAAAGCCTGTATCGTCATATAATGACAAGAGTGAAGCTTATCATTGCGTTTATCAAGAAGTACTTCCGCACATAGAGTTAAGAAAAAATATTTTTTCTTTAAAATTTAATGAAAACTTCTCATCAGCATTAAATGATTCTGGTTTTTTGAAAAAAGCGCTTCCATCTAGAAAAGAATTATTGCTGACGGATATTTTTGTTTATCCAAAGCTACAATGTTGTGAAGAAAATACCGAGAAAAACAAAAATATTTCGGAAAAGAAAGTTTTTGACGCACATGAATTAGTTGAAAATTTCAAAGCAGGAACAAAACTTATTTTAGCGGGCGATGGTCAATCTGGGAAAACATCTTTGTTAATGAGATTATGTTATGAATATCGGCAGAAAGGCTTATTTCCTATATTAATTAAGGATAAGGAACGTTTTTTCGAGGGAAACTTAGAAAAAAGAATTGAAAAATCATTCGCTGAAGAATATGAAACAGATTTATCGTTGAATTGTTTGCCAAAGAATGATATTATTCTTTTGATAGATGATTTTCATAATGCCCGAAATCAAGAAAAGCTATTAGAAACACTTGCAAATTATCCCAATGTATATCTTATTGTAGATGATGTGTTTTCTATAAATATTAAGGAATCTGGACGATTGGGTGATTTCATAAGGTATAGAATATTAGAGTGTAACTCATCTCAGAGAAACGCTCTTTTAAAGAAATGGTTGAGCGTATCTGAAAGCTCTCAAGAAGACGTTGAGCCTACCGGCTATAAAGAACTAGATGAAAAAACTGCAATTGTTGATTCTGTTCTTGGAAAAGTTTTTGGAAAAGGGATTATGCCCTCGTATCCATTTTTTATTCTTTCAATAGTTAGTACATATGACTCTGTACGGAAACCACTAGATCAAGAAATAACATCTCAAGGATATTGTTATCAAGCATTGCTTTTGTACTATTTATCAAAGCAAAATGTAAAAAGCGATGAGGTTGATACATATATGAACTTTTTATCGCAGTTTGCATACAACCTATATAGTAGGAAACAGCAAAAGATAACGGAAGATGAATTTAATATTTTTTTCAATCAATATAAAGAAGAATACACGTTTACACTAAAAAAAGACGTTTTTCTTAATAATTTAGAAAAAGCACAAATTATTAAGCGAAGTTTAGGATATTACAGTTTCAATTATTCATATCTTTATTACTTCTTTACAGGAAAGTATTTTGCAGAAGAAGAGGATTCCATTGTTAATCCAGAATTACAAAACATGGTTAATAATTTGGACAAGGAGGAAAATGCCTATATAACCATATTTATCGCACATCATACGAAAAAGAAACTTTTGTTAGAAAAGATAAAAGCCGTTTGTGAATCATTATTTAAAAAAGATACTCCCGCAAAACTTGATAAAGAAGAACTTATTTTCTTTGATGAACAATCAAAAAATATTATTCAAGCCAAAATTATCCCAAATAGCAGCGAAGAAACAAGACAAAAAGAGTTGGCAGCGAAAGATGAAGAAGAATCCGTAGAGCCTGAGGAATTTAAGAATGAATTTGCTATTGAACTTCGTCGTGCTATAAGAACAGTAGAAGTAGCTGGACAAATTTTAAAAAACAGAATTGGTTCAATAAAAATTAAAGACGCTACAGAGGTTTATAAGATAGCTCAAAATGTTCACTTGAGATTAATGTCTAATTTTTTAAATATGATTAGAGATGAAAAAAACCAGAATATTCTTATAGACTATATTCAAAATCATATAAAATCAAAGGAAGGCGATAAACAAAAATCTGAAATAGAAAAAAAAGAGGATGCAAAAAAGATATTTTGGAATTTAAACTATTTTGTAATTTTGTCCATTATTGATAAAATTCGCGTTTCATTAGGATCATCAAAGTTATGTGATATTATAATGAACATTAGTGCGGAATCAAATGCCCCTGTATTGAAGCTTATTAAGCATATTGATTTAATGTGGTATAAAAAAAGAGTTGATACTGATGATATAAAAAATTTGATTACTGAAGATGTTAATTTTTCAGAAATCGCAAAATCGGCAATGAAATTTTTTGTTTCAAGTTATGTAGCACATCATAAAGTAAATTATAGAGAATTGTCTCAGATAAAAGATTCATTAGGAATTTCGGAGTCAAGCACTCAAAGTAGTATTGTAAACTGGCGTAGATCAACATAAAGTTTTTCCCTTCTTGACACAACCGGCTAAATAAAGTATTTTCTGGCTATGATTCTGTACCA
>CAMZDZ010000003.1 GCA_947305535.1 uncultured Fibrobacter sp. | reverse complement strand
GATTCCAACCCGGAATTCACGACGAGCGTTCTCGTGGCTTACGCCCGCGCTGCTCTCCGTATGAAGGCTAACGGAGCGACCGGTTGCAAGACCGTTCTCGACGTGCCGCCTGCATACCTCAGCACCTTGAGCGATGACGACCTGCGCGCACACTGCCTGTAATGAGCCCTTGCGACTCACGGGAGATCCCCTCCCCGCAAGGGGGATCATGGATCACTAAGGGCTAAAGCCCAAGTGACCAAAGAGATCAAGTCGGGGATGACATCGTAGGGTTGGGGATGACATTGTGGGTGTGTCAGAGATGACATGCAAAAGAAATTGCCTCGGGTAAATCCCGAGGCTTTCTGTTTCTATAAGCTCACAGCTCATTGCTCATCGCTCACTGCTTGTGCCTTGTGCCTCGAGCCTCGCGCCTCACCGCTGAAAAAACTTCTGGTTGATCTCTATCTCGATTCCCACGTAGCGTGGACCGAACTTTTTGCGGAGCGTGGTGGTGAGTCCGTCGGATGAGCCTTTGTACGGGTAGTTGAAGCGGACATTCATGGCGGGGTAGAGCCGCTTGATTTCGTCCTTGATGACTTGTGCGTAGGCGCGTTCCTGCGGGCGCGCGGGATCGTAGAGGATCCCGATGTCGGCGTTGCGGACTTTGCCGTGCAGCGCGGGAGTAAAGCTGTGGATGCCCAGGTGGACGATTGCAACATCAGTTCGCTTCGGCAGGCTCAGCGAACTTTTTCTCAAGGTCCCTGAGCTTGCCGAAGGGCCGATATTCTGCAGCACGAACTTTTCCACGTTTTCGCGGTATTCTTTCCAATAGGCGGTGGCCTGGGCCCTTGCCTTTTCGGCGGCGGCCTTGTCGCGGGATTCGAGAGTTTCGTAGTATTCGCTGAAGGCGCTCTTGTTCGTGATGGTGCGGTTCAGGTCTACAAACAGGCGCGAGAATTTTCCTTCGCAGTGGAATTCGGGCTTTGCAAAGCGCACGAGCTTGCGGAAAACGGCTAGTGCGCCGATGTCGTAGGCGCGGTGCGTCTTCAAGACATCTGCCGGAACGGCTTTCTTGAAGGCTGCTGGCAGGCGGTTGCTCGCGTGTTCGCAGGTGAGAATGAGCTTCATGATTTGCCCTAGATATACATCATTGAGTTAATGCGGCTTAGAACAAGTTCTCTAGGTCGCCTTCCTTGACTTTTTGATAAAAATTATCACAGGCCTCTTTGTTCTGTCTCTCGTTTCCGTCCCAGTCTGTTTCACCGTAGTAAACGTAATGCAGGTGGGCGATACTGTCATTGCAATCCAGGGTCGCGTCGTCTTTGTAAACGTCTTTCTGCGTTTGTAGGTCGCTGCACGCTTTGTCAACTTTTGCTTTGTCGGAATACTTGTAGAGATAATCGCTGTCTATGTAATATTCCCCGTTTTCATCTTTATCCGCTTTTACTGTCCCGATGGCGTAGTCTCCGTCATACTCTTTTAACAAAGAAATGAATTGTCCATTGCGGGTTACTTCACACTTGGGACCGTCGACGTCAAAGGACGACGAGGCGCTGCAGGCGAACAAGGTGAACGTGCTGGTGAATGTAAGAATCAATTTTTTCATAATGCCAAACTTACGAGTTTCCGACAACAACGTAGCAATATTTCTGCGACTGTGCATTTGCCATAATTTTTTTTAAGTAGATTTAAGGCTCATCGCGGTTACCATTGACATGAAAGTTTTCTACCATCTTCCCGGACTATTCGAATTTTACGACCTTTACAAGGCCTTCCTGCGGCTTTACCGTGAGCATCGGGAATTCTTTTACGATTGGTGCGAAATCGGTTCCATATATGGGACTCCCATGGATTGCCTGTGGGGTGGTGGACGTGTTGGCTTCGGCGATGCGGATTTGGAGGCGGTCGTCTCGCTTATGAAGGAATACGGCATTTCCGCGAGGCTGACCTTCAGCAATTCCCTGCTTAGGGAGGAACATCTTTCAGACCGCAAGTGCAATGCTCTGTGCGCCCTGTTCGAAAAGAGCGGCCCGGTTCAAAATGGAATCATTGTCCATTCCGATTTGCTGCTCGATTATATCAAGGCGAAGTATCCCGGTTTTTATTTTGTCTCGTCGACAACGAAGGTCCTGACGGATTTCAGGCAACTTGAGGCGGAATTGGGACGCGATGACTTTGACTATGTCGTTCCGGATTTCAGGCTGAACAAGGAACTTGCAAAGTTGGACGCGTTGCCCGATGCGCAAAAGGGGAAGGTCGAATTTCTGTGCAATGAATGTTGCTGGTTCGATTGCCGTGACCGGAAACGGTGCTACGAGAATGTCAGCAAAAAGAGTCTTGGCGAGGATGTCGCTGACCACGTTTGCGTTTCGCCTAACGCCAGGAGAGGCTACCGTTTTTCCGACGCCATGAAGAATCCCGGGTTTATCGGAATAGAGGATATTCGGCATGTCTACTTGCCTCGGGGCTTCCGCCATTTTAAAATCGAGGGGCGCAGCCTAGGCAGTGCCGTGATATTGGAATTCCTGCTTTACTACATGACTAGACCGGAATTCCAACTCAAGGTGAGGGAAGAGATTTATCTGGACAGTTCGCTGGACTTGTTCTAGAATCTTTTTTGCGGGCCTACTTCAGCCTTTCTTTCAATGCGGCGATTTCTTCTTGGGTCATTCCGAGTTTTCCCAGGTATTTTTCTGTAGCCGCGGCCCAGTCGATCGGTTCGGTGTCGGGAACGTCTATTCCCTCGGCGTGGTAGACCGCCTTCATGTTCCTGATGACGACGTCCCTGAAGAAGCCCACCTGCTGTTCGTTCAAGGCGACATGCATGCTGTCGACGACATTGAAGTAGTTGCTGAAGGTCTTCGCGTAGTCTGCCTGGAGATCTTCGGTGGTCGCTCCCATCAGCCCTTCCAATACGGCAATCGTAAAACCGGTGCGGTCCATGCCGAAGGTGCAGTGCACCAGGTAAGGCCCGTCGTGCTCGATCATGTAGCGGAACCCGCTTGCAATCCCGTCCTTGAAATGCTGGGAAAAGAAGTAGACGGGTAAGTTCAAGAAGATGATGTTCTGCGTCGAGTAATAGGAACTGTCGAAACCCTTGCAGGATTTGGCGTACTCCTCCGAATCCGACAGGTTGATGAACGTGGTGACTCCCGCTTCTTGTGCGAGTGCGTCGGCGTAGAAATTGCGGCCGAGGCCGGGGTCGATGGGGTTGGAGGAACGGTAGAGCCTGTTTCTCCCCATGCCCGTGGAGCGGACTTCCCTGAAGTTTGCGAATTCCTCGATCGAAAGGTCGGGATAACTTTCTGCATTGTAGACCATGTTCTCGATATTGGGAATTCCAAGACCGAACAGGAAGCCGCCTTTTTCCTTCATGGATACGGAGGTTTCTATGGGAACCCCAATTTCGGTTATCTTGAGGATGTTTGCCAGCTGGCCGTAATGGACCGACAAGATGAGATAATCATAGCCTTTCAGGGCCACTAGCGCGAATCCCGCGATGGGCACGTCGTAGGCGGATTCGACAATCGGCATCTCGAGGGTGTCGTATCCGTTTATCGCTACGGTCACAATATCGCCAATTTGGAATTCGCTCAGGAAGGTATCCGCCGGGCAGTCCAGATACAGGTCGCTGGAAATGAGCAGGCCCGTGCTGTCGTTCATGACGATGGTGTGAAGCCCGGTGCTGTCGATCGTAAATATGTGGGGCTGTACCGCCACCGCCGACGAGGAAGACTGTTCTACGATTTCGGACGATGCGGGCTGCGCTTCCCCTGTTTCGGACGATGTGGATTGCTGTTCTACAACCTCGGACGACGTGGGCTGCTGTTCTACAACCTCGGACGACGTGGGTTGCTGCTCGACAATTTTGTTGACGGAAGAAGTGTTGGAATCGCTGCAGGCGAGAAAAACCTGAACGCAGAGAACGAATGCCGCAAAAATGGACCAAGTCTTTTTCAGTTGGAGCATTGACACCCTCCTTGGAGTCCGGCTATCTAGTCGTGAATGGAGTTTTTGAGGCTCTCGATGAGGCGGGCGAAGCTCGGGTCGGTCTCCATTTCCTTCTTGACGCTCTTGATGGCGTGCACGACGGTGGAGTGGTCCTTGCCGCCGAAGCGCGAACCGATGCTCTGCAGGCTGATGGAGGAACATTCACGCATGAGGAACATGGCGACCTGCCTTGCCTTGGAAATTTCCTTGGTGCCGCGGCCGGGTTCGGTGAGCTTGGATTCGGGAACTTCGTAGTGCTGCGACACGGCATGGAGGACTGCGTCCAAACTAACGCGGCGGCGCAGCGTCGGGGCGATTTCGGCGACGACCTTCTGCGCGATGCTCATGTCGATGTCGTGGTTCATGAGGCTCGCCTGCAGGGTGAGCTTGATGATGGCGCTTTCGAGGCAGCGCACGTTGCTCGCGATGTGCTCAGCGAGGAAGTGGATGACTTCGTCGCTGATTTCGAGGTGGCGCTCTTCGGCCTTCTTCTGGAGGATGGCTTCGCGCGTCTCGACGTCGGGCGGCTGGATGTCCACGGTGAGGCCCCAGGCGAAACGGCTCACGAGGCGGTCGGAAAGGTTCTTGACTTCGACGGCGGGGGCGTCGGAGGTGAGCACGATCTGCTTGCCTGCCTGGTGCAGCGCGTTGAAGATGAGGAAGAACTCGTTCTGCGTCTCGTACTTGCCGGTCCAGTTCTGGATGTCGTCGATGAGCAGGATGTCCACCTCGTTACGGTAGAAGTCGCTCATCTCGGTGACGCGGTTTTCCTTGAGGCACTTCATGTACTGCTGCGAGAAGTCTTCGCTGGTCAGGTAGCACACGCGCTTGTTCGGGTCGTCTTCGAGGATGTAGTTGCCGATGGCCTGCAGCAGGTGCGTCTTGCCGAGGCCGGACGAGCCGTAGATGAACAGCGGGTTGTACTGCGTGCCGTCGGGGTTCCTGGCTACGGCGAGGGCCGCGTTGAACGCGAGCTGCGCCTTGTCGCCGGGGACGAAGTTCTCGAAGCGGAAACTGCTGGAAAGCGGTACGCTGGGCTTCGCGAAATCCTTGAAAACGTTTTCGCCCGCGTTGACCACGGACTGCGGTATGGCTTCCTGGGAAAGAAAATCAAATTCGATGGGGGAGTCGTCGTGGGTGGTTTCGCGCCAGCCGAGACGGATAAGGTCCTTGTATGCGGAGTAAACTTTGGCATCCAGTCCGAACGGGATGGATATTGTTGCATGGCCGGTCGTCTGGTTGACCAGCTTGGTCTGTGCGAAATATGTTTTGTACACGGAATCCGAAAGCATCCCGCGAAGATAATTAAGGCATCTTTCCCATTCGACTTGCATAAACAAATATTCCTTGTCCGGAAAACTAGGATGCGAATCTATCAACACCCAGGGTAATAAATGTAGTATTTTGAAGTATTTTTAGGGAGGAATTGTTGATAAAATTTATGAGATATCAGAAAATTAGTATTTTTGGGGCATGGATTTGATTTCTTTCTTGAATTATGTCACTTGGGTCCCCCTGGTGCTTTGGGTTGCTTTGTTCTTTTGGTTTCGCAAGGTCGCTTATCCGCTTTACCTGAAAAAACAGATGCGGAAAGGCCGCAAATGGGCGTTTTTGCCTGAATTCGCTTCGAAAAACCATTCCTATATTGGTTTTTTGCGCTTGCGCTGCATGTTCTGGACATTTGTTGTCATCGCGCTTTCGACTTTGTCCGTGGTGTGGGTCTTGTGGAAGTTTACCAAGTTCCCTCCGGTCTTCGGCGCCGTCTCGGCTGTGATTTTTGTGATTCTTGCATCGGTTCTTTACCGTAAGGCCGTCAAGAAGATCGGCAGGCTGCTGCAGGCCGCCTACTTCCTCGAGTACCGCCGTGCCTGTTACGAGAGCGACAGCAGGGGCAACCTCCGGAACGAGACCGACATCCTGAACCGCACTGCCTGGAGTTTCAACCGCAAGTTACGCAATGCCGAAAAGCACCGTCGCCTTGCCAAGTATGTCAACGCGATGGCTGCGTGCAAGAAGATTCCCCCCGACCTTTATGCGGAGACAATGAATGTATTTTAGGGAGGCATGGAAATACGCCGAAGACAGGCTGCTGCTGGTGTCCAGGACGTTCGCCCTGAACATCAACATCCTGGCGGGCAAGTTGCACAAGAGCGTCTTGCTTGCCTACCTGTATCTGCGCATTGCCGACACCATCGAAGACGATCCCGTGATGAACGCGTCGGAGAAGGGCCGCATCCTTTCCCTGTTTGCCGCGATATTCGAGTCGGCGGATTTGCCTGACGCCAAGATCCAGCAATTTGTCGACGCGCTTCCCGAGAGCTGGAAGTCTTCCGTGGACCCGAACATGGACCTTTGCCTGCACGCAGGTGTCGTTGTCCCGCTGCTGAAAGAGCTTCCCGAAAAGTTTGCGGGCCCGGTACGCCATGTCGTTGTCGAGATGTGCGGGGGTATGGCCAAGTTCGCACTTCGGCAGGAACAGGCCCTTTCGAACGGCTGGTTCACGCTGGAGTCCGTGGCCGACCTGGACGAGTACTGCTACTATGTCGCGGGCATTGTCGGCAAACTTCTGACGAAAGTTTTCGCGGCCGATTCGCGCTTTATCGATGCCGAACGTCAAAAGATGCTGGCCAAGCTGGACGTGAGTTTCGGACTGGCCCTCCAGGTCACGAACATCGTGAAGGACTGCATCGAGGATTCCGGGCGCAGGGTATGCTTTGTGCCCGAGGAAATCTGCCGCCGTCACGGGTTTAAGCATTCCTACGACATGTTTGCCGAAGGTGCCGACAAGAAGTCCTGCGCCGCTGCGCTTGGTGAACTTGTTCAAAAGGCGTGGAAGCACCTGGACGATTCGATCGAGTATACGAAACTGATTCCGAGAGTCAACATGCGCACGAGGCTTTTCTGCCTGTGGCCGCTGTTCATGGCCGCCCAGAACCTGAGCCTTATCGGTGACGGACTTTCGGTGTTTCTTTCGGACAAGAAGGTGAAAATTACAAGGGACGATGTCAAGAATATCGTCAAGAATACCATGCGTCATTTCTATTCCAACAGTTGGATTGACGAGACCTACAACAAGTTGAAATTTTCTCATTAGTGAGTTTACGATGCAATACGATGAAGACGTGAAGTTTTATAATAAGTGGCCGTTCCATTTGGGACTCGTGATTTTTAGTATCGTCGCAGACCAGTTGACAAAGCTGTGGTGCGTGCATCGCTTTACGAACGAGTTTGGCGCCCCGAACCACGAAAGCATTTCGGTGATTGGCGACCTTCTCCGGTTTCAGCTGGTGTTCAACAAGGGTGCCGCGTTCAGCAGCCGTCCGCAGGACCTGATGCCGTTCCTGCCGTCTTGGGTTTTCTTCCTGATTATTTCGATTATCGCCGCCGGTGTGCTGTTCTGGTTCTACCGCAGCATCGACAAGAGGGACTACCTTTCCCGACTGGGCGTGGTGATGATTATCGGCGGTGCCATCGGCAACTTTATCGACCGCATGCGCCTCTCTATGGTGGTGGACTTTATCGACTGCGACTTCCCGGATTTCATCATGACCCGCTTTCCGACATTCAACGTGGCCGATTCCTTCGTGACTGTCGGCGTGGCGGTCGTCATCCTGTCCCCGGTTATCTTGCGGAAATTGCATAAAGAAATTAAAGAGACGAAAAAAGTTAAATGAGGCTCGAGGCTCGGAACTGTGCTTCTATGAACGAAAGATGATTAATTTTTATGTCTTCCCCGCGTAGGCGGGGACCTCCTTCTTCTCAGAAAGAAAAGGAGATGCCCGCCTAAAGCGGGCATGACATGATCCAAACCACCAACCACTAACCACCAACCACTTTTTCATGAACTATCTCGTAGACGAAAAACATTCCGGTGAGCGTATTGACAAGTTCCTCGTGGGCGTTATGGACAACGTCTCCCGTACCGACGTGCAGAAGCTGATTGCCGCGGGCGAAGTGAAGGTGGGTGGGGCTGTCGCGGCCAAGAATTTCCGCGTGGAATCCGGCATGGTCGTCGTGGTGGATCGCCTTCCCGAAAAGGAAGCCAGCACGCTGGAACCCGAAAACATCCCGCTCGACATCGTGTACGAGGATGACGACATTGTCGTGCTGAACAAGCCGCGCAACCTGGTGGTGCACCCGGGCAACGGCGTGCAGAACGGTACGCTCGCTTCGGCTCTGCTTTACCATTTCAAGGAAAATCTGTCTGCGGTCAACGGGCCGCTGCGCCCGGGAATTGTCCACCGTCTGGACAAGGATACGCCGGGCCTCATGGTGGTGGCGAAGAACGACGCCGCCCACAGGCATTTGGCCCACCAGCTCGAAACACGCACGCTGCACCGCACCTACAACGCTCTCGTGTGGGGCTGCCCGCGAGATCTGGAAGGCTGCATTGACGCCCCGATTGCCCGCAACCCGAAAAACCGCCTGAAGATGGCGGTGGTGAAGGGGGGCAAGGAAAGCCGTACGCACTACGTGGCCAAGCAGTTCTTTGCGATTGCGACTCTGCTGGAACTGCAGCTGGAATCGGGCCGCACGCACCAGATTCGCGTGCACAGCCGCTACACGGGACACCCAGTGGTGGGCGACCCGCTGTACGACGGACGCGAAGAAAGTTTGAACCGCGTGCCTCCGCTGATGAAGGAAATTGCCGCGAAGGTCCTCGAGATGGCTCCCGCGCAACTGCTGCAGGCGGTGAAGATTGAACTCATCCACCCGACGACGGGCAAGAAGATGAAGTTCAAGGTCCCGATGGAAGAACCTTTTACGAAGGTGCTCAAGTTCTTGAAGAAGGAATGCCCGGCAGATGCCCCCGTGTTCGACGAGGAAGAGGGCTTCCACGACTTTGATGCGGACATCCGCTTTGACGAAGGTTATGATGCGGATGAAGTCGATAACGAAATGCTGGACGAGTTCGAGGAAGGTGTCTTCCCGGAATTGAAGCAGCGCAAGACCCGTGCCCAGCGCCATGCCGAGAAGGCGGCGACCGCCGCCCAGCGCAGGGAAAAGGCTGCCGAGCGCAAGCGCATCAAGCAGATGAAGGCCGCCCGCAAGCGTGGCATTGCCGCCGAGGACTTTGTCGAGCCCGGCTACGAACCTACCATCGACCCCGATTTGCTTTAATCACGATGTCCAAGATTCTCCTGAAGTCGGTTTTCCTGAACGATTCCCTGGCCGATGTCCTCATCGACGGGAACCGTTTCGCGAAGATTGCGAAGGAAATCCCTGCAAGCGAAAGTGTCGGCGCCGAAGTGGTGGACTGCAAGAATCTGGCCATCCTCCCGCCGTTCTACAATGCACACACGCATGCGGCCATGGTGCTTTTGCGCGGCTACGCGGACGACCTTCCGCTGCGCCCGTGGCTCGAGGACCATATCTGGCCTTTCGAGGGCGTGATGGGGCCCGACGAAATCGAGATCGGCAGCCGCCTGGCCGCGCTCGAGATGATCAAGTCGGGTACGGTGTTCTTTGCCGACATGTACTGGCACCGCGAGCGTACCATGAAGGTGGCTACGGAAATGGGGCTCCGCGCCGCTGTCGGCGTGACCATGGCCGAGAACCTGATGACCCCGGACAAGATCGAGGCGAACATCGCGTTTGCCCGGAACCACGTCGGCGAAAACGACCGCGTCAAGCTGGTCATGATGCCGCATTCCATCTATCTGGTGGGGGAGTCGCTGCTGAAGCGCTGTGCCGAGGTGGCCCGCGACGAGGGAATGCTTTTGCACACGCACCTCTCGGAAACTCTTGGCGAAGTGGAAACATGCGTAAAGGAACATGGCTGCTCTCCCGTGGAATGGCTTGCCCGCTGCGGCGTGCTGAACGAGTCGCTCGTGGCCGCGCATTGCGTTCATTTGTCCGAATCCGATATCGCCCTCATGGTGGAATCGGGCGCGACGGCCGTGCTGAATCCTTGCTCCAACCTCAAGCTGAACAGCGGTATCCCGGATATTCCCGCCATGCTCGCCGCGAAGATGAAAATTGCGCTAGGGACGGACGGGGCGTCGTCCAACAACAATCTCGACATGCGCGAGGAGATGAAGTTCGCCGCGTTGCTCGCCAAGGCCAAGGGGACTGCGGATACGCTTCCCGCTTCCGATGCGCTGTACATGGCGACCCGCGCCGGTGCGCTAGCCTACGGGATCGACGCGGGGATCATCGCCGAGGGAACGCTTGCGGATGCCCTGCTTGTCCGCCTAGACGATGTCTGCATGTCGCCCTTGTTCAACCTCACGTCGAACTGGGTCTATTCGGCCAATTCCGGCATTGTCGATTCGGTTATCTGCGACGGGAAATTCCTGATGCGGAACCGCCATGTCGACGGCGAACGCGAAATCATCGCCGACGCGGAAAAATGCGCGAAGGCGCTTGCTTCGAAGGTCGGCGTTAAAAACTAAAGTTTGGAATCGCTGGACTTTGCCTTGATGGAGTCCGCTTTGCTGGCAACGCTTTCCGTTGCCTTTTCCTTGGCGAGGACCGCCTGGGTTGCGTTCTCTGAAATTTTGTTGATGGTCTTTCCTGCCGCATCGACTGCGGCGTCCTTGGCCTTGTCCGCGATAGCTTCGGCGCCATCCATGGCCTTGTCAGAAACCTTGTCTGCGAAAGCTTCCGCCTTCTTCTCGGCCTTTTCGATGATTTCCTTGCGCTCGGAAGGATAGCCCATGAATTCGAGCGAACTCTTGTACGTATCGTAGGCGACAGCCGTCTCGCGCATGTCGTTCAGCGTGCCTTCCTTGAACGGCAGGAAGTGGACGACCGTGAGCAGGATGAAGCAGACGATGGCGCCCTTCAGCGCTCCGAAGCATGCTCCGAAGAAGCGGTCGGGCTTGCTGATGAAGGTGTGGGACACCGCCGTGCGCAGGAAATGCCCGATGAGTTGCGCAATTGTGAAGGGTACGACAAATCCGATAATGAGGCAGATGGGCCTGACCGCTATGGTGGATACGTCGAAGTTCTCGATGACGAAGTCGGAGAGGAACAGGTGCGAGGCGTAGGCCCCGGCGATTCCGACAAGCCAGGCCACCACGCGGAAGATGCTGCGGAGAAACCCGCGGTAAAGGCCGACAAGCGCAAATGAAAGAATGATGACTAAGCTTGCTATGTCTATCCAGTTCATTTAAATCCTAAGTCCCATACTAGAGAATGAGGTACCCGAGGGAAACCAGGACCAAAGCTAGAATAAATCCGGACGCGGCGCCGGTCACGAAGGCGCGTTTAGCCTTGTTCGGCGTGACGGGGACCTGCAACTCGGAAACCGTTTCCTGGCAAGTGCTGTAGACCCAGTCGGCCAGGTAGGGTGTAAGGTCCCTGGGGTAGGGAAGTAACATTTTTGCAAGTTGGTCGGCGGCGTCGCAGGCGGAAACGGGACGGTTCTTGGGCTTCTTTTCCAACAGCTTGAGGACGAACTTTCGCAGCGGCTTCGGGACGTCGTCGGGGAACGCCTTCATGGAAAGCTTGAGCTTCTGGATGCGCTTGGATGTCTGCTCCAGGTTTTCTCCGCGGAACAGGTTCTCGCCGATAAGCATCTCGCTCATCATGATGCCGATGCTGAACAGGTCGGAAGCGGGCGTGATTTCGTAGCCGAGAATCTGCTCGGGGCTCATGTAGGCGGCAGTCCCGATGACGGCCCCGGCCATGGTGAGCGCCGTGTCTTCAGTCTCGGCATGGGCAACACCGAAGTCCAGCAGGCGAACCCGACCGTCGTTGTCTATCATGATGTTCGCGGGCTTCAGGTCGCGATGGATGACACCTTCGCGGTGGGCATGCCCCACGGCCGAGAGAATCTCGTACATGATATACATGACGGCCCAGACCGGCGGGCGGCTGTTCTTGTTCAGCAGTTCGCGGAGGCTTTTCCCTTGTACGAACTCCATCGAGAGCGAAAGCTTGCCGTCTTTCTCCTTCCACAGGGCGTAGGGCTGGACGATGACGGGGTGGTTCAGGTGCGAGAGGATGACGGCTTCGCGCTGGAAGCGTTGCATGAGGTCATCCTGGTTCATGAGCGAGGCGTGCATCTGCTTCACGACGACCATGCGGTCCATGGAAGGGTCGTGGCAGAGCCAGATGTCGCCCATGGCTCCGTGGCCGATTTGCTGGGTCGGCGTGTATCCGCCGATTTTTGAGGGCTTCGCGTTCTTGCGGGGTGTCGTCGGCTCGCTCATCTTATTTCTTGTCGCTCAGATAAATGCTCTGGTGCTTTGTCTTCGGGTCTTGGTTGGGGTAGTCGAGGATGTAGTGCAGGCCGCGGGATTCCTTGCGCCGGAGGGCCGCAATCAGGATCATCTTGGAAACCTGGAGCGCGTTCAGGAATTCGAGGAAGTGGATGTTGGCGGTTTCGCCGTTCTTGATGGCGGCGGCGATGTCGCCTTCGAGGCTCTCGATGACCTTGAGTCCCTGGTTGAGTCCGGCGACCGTACGGACGATGCCGCAGTTGGCCCACATCATGTCCTGGAGCTGTTTCTTGCGCTTGCGCCAGTAGGCGGCCTTGGTAAACGTGACGCGTTCTTTCTTGCCGGCCTTCGGTGCGGATAGTTTGTCCTTGAGCAGCCCGCTTCCGTAAATGTTGTCTACAGCGCGGATGGCATAGACGACGCTTTCGAGCAGCGAATTGCTGGCGAGGCGGTTCGCTCCGTGCACGCCGGTGTCGGCCACTTCGCCGCAGGCGTACAGGCCCTTGATTTCGGTGCGGGACCAGGTGTCCACGAGCACGCCGCCGCACATGTAGTGGGCCGCGGGCACGACAGGAATCCATTCCTTCGTGATGTCGATGCCGGCGTCGAGGCATTTCGCGTAGATGTGCGGGAAGTGGCTCTTGATGTCCTTGGGGGTGCGGCCGGAAAGGTCGATGAACATGTTCGGCTTGCCGAGGCGCATCATCTCGCTGTGGATGGCGCGGGCCACGATGTCGCGGGGGGCGAGCGAGTGCAGCGGGTGCACCTGGTTCATGAATTCCTCGCCCTTGTAGTTCTTGAGGATTCCACCGAAACCGCGTACCGCCTCGGAGATGAGGAAGGGCTTCTTGAGCTGCGGGGCGTAGAGGCTTGTCGGGTGGAACTGCATGAATTCGATGTCCTGGAGGGCCGCGCCTGCGCGTGCGGCGATCGCCATGCCGTCACCGCAGCTGTCGTGCGGGCACACGGTGTACTGCCAGATGCGTCCGGCTCCGCCCGTCGAAAGGATGGTCGCCTTCGCGTAGAGGTTCTCGACAATGCCGGTCTTCTGGTGGATGACCTTCGCGCCGATGCAGCGCTTTGCCTTGCCGGTCCCGGTGCAGATGAGGTCCTGGATAAAGCAGTTTTCGAGGTAGTCGATGTTCTTTTGCTTGTGGAGCTCGCAGAGCAGCGCCCTCATGATTTCCTTGCCGGTGAGGTCCGCCGCGTGCAGGATGCGGTGGTGGCTGTGTCCGCCTTCGAGGTGGAGGTCAAACTGCGTACGGTCGGTGGGGGACGGCGTGAACTGGACGCCCCACTTGACGAGCTGCTTGATGGTGGCGGGGCCGCTCTTGGTGAGGATGTTCACGGGTTCTTTCTTGCAGAGGCCGGCTCCCGCTTCCAGGGTGTCGGCGATGTGGAATACGAACTTGTCCGTCTTTTCGGTGACGGTTGCGATACCTCCCTGGGCGTAGTTGGACGATCCGTCCGGTTTGGCCCCTTTGGTGAGGATTAAAACATGAAGCCCTTTTTCGGCGGCGTGCAGGGCCGCGGACAGGCCGGAAATGCCGGCGCCTAGGACCAAAATATCGTACATGGGAAGAACTCCGTTGGTGTCCTTTTTGTTTCTGATGACCAATAAATAGAAAAAAAGGGCCCTCTACGGCTATATGTATGCTCAATTTATAATTTTTTTGTTAGATTTGAGCCCGTCATTTTTTATGGAGTTTTCTCTATGTTAACGTGGATAAATGAAAAAGCCAAGTGGGTTATTGTTATTTTCGCTGCGGGTATCGCGGTGGGCCTTCTGGCCATGGACCGTGTGCCCAACCAGGCGCATAGCTACCCGGTCGGGGAAGTGAACGATCACAAGATTACGTATGCAGAATTTGATTCCCGCGTCAAGATGATCGTCGAAAACCAGTTCCGTGACGCCCATCCGAACGACGAACAGTACACGCAGATCCGTAACGAGGTCTTCCATGGCCTCGTCCGCCAGATTCTCCTCCAGAAGGAATACGGCAAGGCCGACCTCAGGGCTTCCGTCTCGGAGCTCCGTTCCGAATTCAAGCGTAACCCGGATGCCGTCCGCGCCCGTCTGGTGCAGGAAGCCCAGCAGCGCCTCTACTCCATCCAGCGTCAGGCTACCTCCCAGGAAGACGCCAACCAGCGCGCCCAGGCCTACATCGCCTCGCTCCCGCGTTTCCTCACGGACTCGACCTTCAACAAGGACGAATACGATGCCTGGCTCGATACTCGTGAAGCCTTCCAGTGGGGCGTGATGCTCCAGTTCGAAGAAGACCTCAAGAACACGACCATCCCGATGCGCCAGTTGCAGATGCTGGTCAGTGCCGGTATCCACCCGACTGCCCTCGAATCCGAATGGATTGCCAACCGCCGCGAAACCCAGGTCGAACTGCAGGTGGCGGTCGTTCCTAATTCCGCTTTCGAAGTCTCTGCGGACAGCATCAGCGACGCCGATGCCAAGGCCTATTTCGAAGCCAACAAGGATAGCTTCTACGTAGCCGAAGATGCCGCCAAGTTCATGGTTGCTAGCATCCCCGTCGCCGCCACTTCCGGTGACGAGGAACGCATCAAGGACTATGCGATGACCATTTACAACCAGCTCACGGATTCTTCTGTCGCGACCACGTTCGAAGACCTGGCCCGCGTCTCTTCCGAAGATCTCGTCTCCGCCGAAAAGGGCGGTCTCCTGAGCGAAGACTTCGTGCCCAAGGGAAGCTACGTGAAGGAATTCGAAGATGCCGCCTATGCTCTCGATTCCGGTGCCATCTCCCTCCCGGTCCGTACTCGTTTCGGTTTCCACATCATCAAGTCCTACGGCAAGACCCAGGATTCTACCGGCGCCGAAATGATCAAGGCCGCCCACATCCTCCTTGTCGTGAACGCTTCCTCCGAAACGGTTGACAGCCTCGAAAGGATTCTTTCCGGAATCAAGTCCGACGTCGATGCCGGCAAGGATTTCGCCGCCGCCGCCAAGGAACGCAATGTCAACGTGTTCGCTTCCAACTGGATCGATCGCGGTAACTCCATTGAACAGATCGGCTACATGAAGGGCCTGACCGCTTATGCCTGGCCGAACGAAAACCTCCCGGACGAAGTCAGCGCCGTTTCCCCGGTCCTCAAGAACGACAACTTCGTTGCCATTCTCCTCAAGACCGATGCCGTGAAGCCGGGCGAACGTAGCTTCGCTTATGCGGAACCCAAGATCAAGAGCGCTCTCGCCCGCAAGAAGTCTACCGAGGCTTGCGCCGGCTACCTCGCTTCCGTTGCCGAAAAGGTCAAGGCCTACAAGCCGGCTGCCGATTCCACCGAAAGCGAAATCTCCGTCGACAAGGTCAACTTCCAGACGCTCACGACTTCTCTCGAAGGCTACGTCCAGGGCTTTGGCTATGCTAACCCGCAGTTCGCTGCCGCAGTCCTTTCCCAGAAGGAAGGCGAATGGGGCCCGGCTATCCAGGCCAACGACGGTGCCGTGATGATGAAGGTTGTCTCGAAGAAGTCCGCTGACGAAGCTGCCGTCAAGAGCGCCGTCAGCGAAGACAAGGAAAACAATGCCCGCTTCGCTGCGTCTTCCATCTTCAACCAGTATGTCAGCAACCTCGAAAATGCCACTGCTGTAAAAAGTAATTTAGACCTTTACTATAAGGACTAATTTTACTATATTCGTGCCGCCGTTGATAACAGCGGCATTTGGCCCCCATCGTCTAGTGGCCTAGGACTCGGGATTCTCATTCCCGCAACAGCGGTTCGAGTCCGCTTGGGGGTACTAAAAAATCCTCGCGATGCTATCGCGGGGATTTTTTTGTTGCCTTGCCCGTGTTGACCGGACGGGGCTTTTTCAATGTTGTTTTAAGCGTTGTCCGCGCCTACCCAGATGTGGCCTTCCTGCACGGCTGTCACCTTGATGGGAGTGCCGGCTTCGATGATTTCGCCGTGCGTCTGCACGTCAAAGAGTTTCCCGTTGATAAGCGCCTGGCCAACCGGGCGCAGGAACGTTTTCGCTTCGCCGGTATCGCCCACGGAGACTTCCTGTACGGATTCGGTGGGGGATGCTGCGGTTTCTAGGTCGGTCTTGAGCATGGGCGTCCAACCTTCGGGCAGGAGCGGAATCAGGTACTTGCTTGCCGCAATCGGGAACACGAGGGCGATCGCCGCACAGCAGAGCATATAAAGTAAGCCGAATAGCCAGGGGGTCGCGTCGAAGGTGGTCTCGACGGTCTCGGGGATGTATTCGGGAAGCTCCGAGGGCGAGAACGACAGCGCGAGCGCGAGGATCATGCAGGCGATGCCCCCGACGCCGAACAGGAACGTTCCCGGCATCACGAAGATTTCCACGAGGAACAGCGCCACGCCTGCCACGAGCAGGATGGCGGGAATGTAGCCGTCGAGCTGCGGGGCGAACTGCCCGAGGAACACGATGCCGATGAGGATGATGCCGATGATGCCGAACAGCCCGAATCCCGGCGTCTTGAACTCGATGTAGAGCGCTCCGAAGCCGAGGATGAGCAGGATGCCCGAGATGGCGGCGATGGCGGAGGCGATGTCTTCGCCGAGCGTGGTCTCGACTTCGCTTCTGCTTTCGATAGCGAGCTTGGTTTCAAAATCTTCGCGGCTCTTGAACGTGCCCTTCGAGAAGCCGAGTTCCTCCGCTTCCTTGTCGGTCATGGTCAGGAGTTCGCCTTCCTTCACGAGGATCTTCGGGGCGCCCCAGAGTTCCTTTTCGGCCTTGTCGAGCACTTCGTACTTTTCGCCTTCGATGATGAGCACGGTGTCGCGTTGGTTCTTGGTGCCCTTGTCGAGCGTGCGCTTGAGTTCGAGGATTTCGAGTTCGGGCGTCACGAACGACGAACTCAGCAGTTCGGGATATCCGTTCCGCTGGGCGAGGTTCCTGAACTTCGCCCGGAGCGGCGACTGGATCTTTTCGCCGACGATTTGCGGGGTGCCGTCGCCGCCCTGCACGATGGGCGCGCAGTCGCCGATGGTCGTGGCCTCGAGCATGTAGAGGCGCTTGCAGGCAAGGGCGATAAGGCTCCCCGCGCTGATGGCCTTCTTCTTCACGAGGGCGATGGTTTCGGGGCCCTTGACCGCCATGATGGTGTCCACGATGTCGAACGCGGCGTCGAGGCGTCCGCCGAAGGTGTTAATCTCGAAGACGATGTAGTCTGGGTTTTCCTTGAGCGCGTCATCGATGGCGCGGGCGCAGAAGTCAAACATCGAGGGCTCCACGTCGCCTTCCAGCTTGATCCAGACGGCGTGTTTCTTTGCCAGGGTGGAATCGGCTATTTTTTCGACTGTGTCCGTGCTGGCCGTGTCGGCGAATGCGATGGCGGCCGCTATGGAAAGAAGGGTGAAAATTCTTGCGAGCATATTCATGCTACCAATGTATAAAGTTTTTTCTGCCGTGAAATGCGTAAAAAAGCTTTTTGTCGGGAATATCGATGAATAATTTTGTTTACCTTAAGATGAAAAAAAAACCGGAAATGGCAATAATTTAAAGAATTTGTAACATCTTATTTACAGAATAAGACTATATTTACCGTATATAGGTCTGCATTTAGTGAGTGGAATATGAAGAGTAAGATTTTCAGTTTTAATGCCATTATTACGATCGCTTTAATAGCGTTCCTTTTGGGCGTTACTGAAATCGGCTTTTTCTACATATCCAATAGGGTGACGGCGGACTGCTGGGAAAGCTTGCACCAGACAGGCCGGAATGCGGACTCGAGGCTCGTCTTCGTCTATCGTTCCCAGATGGGCGCCCTCATCAACATTACGGATTTGTTCACTTCGGTGGAAGCGTTCAGCAATCCCGAAGTGGTGAACTATCTTCAGGAAGTCAGGATTGGCCCGCTGCAGGCCCCTGTCCGTGTCTACCGCCGCAACGGTTACTACATCTACGAGAAGGGTAGCGGCAACAATCCCAAGGTTGCCGGACTTCTGAACAAGTATTTTTCCCCGTCCCCTTACATCACGCCTGTTCACGAGGACGTGTTTAGACCGGGCGTGATGGTCGCCGAACAGTTCTTCCCGATACGCCACAAGGGCGAAATTGTGGGCGTCCTGGCTGCGGTCATCGACTTGCATGTGCTGCCCGGATTCTTTGCGCAGTCCAATGTGAACGACAACGGGTTGGATCTGTTGATTCTTGACCGCCGCGACAGTCTCCTCTTCATGGATACGTTCCACAAGAAGATGAGCAAGATAACGGAATACTCCACGAGAAAGACGAAACGCGGCTACCAGTACGACAAGTGGATTTCCGACATGATGGCCAAGCGTACGTCCGACTTTGCCTTCTTGCGCGAGAACGGGGATGTCATCTTCCTGTCCTCGATTCCGTCGCTAGTCGAGAACTGGACCATGCTTGTCGCTATCAACGAGGACCGTGCGCTGGCGAAGGCTTTGCTTGTGCGGAAAGTGTTTATCATCATTTCCCTGATAGAGATCTTGGCGCTGGCCCTTTATCTGTTCTGGATGATTCGCGATATCAAGAGGCGCTTGGAATCCGAGAACCGCGAGTATTCCGACATCCTTTCGACTTTGAGCGGCAGCTTCGATGACCTGTTCTACGTCAATATGAAGGACGACTCCTACATCGAGTTCGTCTCGCACAAGAAGTTCCAGAAACTGGAGATGAAGACTGGCAAGGAAAACTTCTTTACGTGGGCCAAGTCGAAGATACAGGAGTATTGCAAGTTCGAGGACCAGGAACTTGTAGTGGACTTTTTGACCAAGTCCCGTTTTGCGGAGGACTTGAATCCGGGTGACTCGCTGTCGGTGGAATTCAGGATCAACGACCAGCGCGGACGTACCGAATACTACAGGATGCGTGCGCACAAGGCGGTCAGCGCCCATGACCACGTGATTTTCACTCTCGAGAATGTGGACGACGAAATTCGCAAGTCCGACCAGCAACGGCAGGACCTGGAACGCCGCAACCGCATGATTGCTTCGTTGGCGGCCGACTTTGACTGCGTCCAGTACGTCGAAGTGCAGGATAAGAAAGAGGACGATGTCGCCGACACGTACCGCGAAAGCGAAAAGCTGAAGCGCCTCATCCCTGGATGGGATACCGAGAAGAGTTTCAAGCACAGGCTCGACCTCCTGTTGACCTACATTGTTTCCGACTCCGACAGGGATTCCTTCCTGTTGCAGACGCGCCGCGACATAATCCTTTCCAATCTAAAGAAACAGTCCACGTACTACGTGAACTTCAAGGCTATCTTGAACGGCCAGGAACTGTTCTACCAGCTCAAGTTCATTGCCGATAAGGTGGGCTCCAAGATAAAGGGCTTTGTTATCGGCTTGCATAGCGTCGATGAGGAAATCAAGCAGCAGCTGGAAATTCAGGAAAAACTGAAACGGAACTTGGAAATCATCGATATCCTTTCCGAAGACTACACTGCCCTGTATTATATCAACCTCAAGACGATGCAGACCGGCGTGCTTTCGCTCAGCAATTTTGTGCAGCCTGACATGGGTGCCATTATTACTGAAAGCGGCGACCTGCTGGAGTCCTATAGGCGCTTCGTTGCGGAACTTGTGCATCCGGACGACCGGAGACTCCTTGAACCGTTCATGGATTTGTCATACCTGCGCGAGCGTCTTTCGACGCAGAAGCGCATCAATATCGATTTCAGACGCAACTATTCCGGAGTGTACAAGTATACGCGCTTGACTGTCGCGAAGGCAGAAGCCGAGGATGTCGAACCGGAATTGGTCGCTCTTGGCTTTATCGAGATTGATGCGCAGTACAGGGCCGAGGCGGAACGCCAGGAGAACATCCGCCGCATCATGACCCTTTCCGATGAATTCGATTCCATCTACGACGTGAACATCGACACGGGGACGTACACTTGTTCGACGAAGAATGGCGACCACGCGGAAGAAATCAAGGGTTACCAGATGATGAATCAGGATTTCTTCCAGCTGAACGCCAACAGCATTCCGAAGGTCATCTACAGGGATGACCAGGAGATGATGCTCAAGTGCATGACCAAGCAGGACATGCTCGACCGTCTCGAGAAGGAGATGTCGTACTTCATCGATTACCGCTGCGTCATCGACAACAGGATTCTCTGGTACAGGATGAAGGTGACGCGTTCCGGCAACTGGATGAAAGAGAGACGCATGCTTGTCGGCGTGTACAATAACGACGAAAACCACCGCAAGGAAAAGGCGCAGCAGGAAGCGCTGGAGCAGGCGCTACAGATGGCCAAGTCGGCGTCCCGTGCGAAGACGACGTTCCTCAACAACATGAGTCACGACATCCGTACGCCGATGAATGCCATTATCGGTTATACGAAACTTGCGAAAGCCCACCTGGACAACAGCGACCAGATCAAGGATTACCTGGGCAAGATCGCCCAGTCGTCCGACCACCTGCTTTCCCTGATCAACGATGTGCTCGACATGAGCCGCATCGAGTCGGGCAAGATGAACTTGAACGAGAAGTCGGAAAACCTTTCCAACATCATCCACATGCTCAAGGATATTGTCCAGGCGGATATCCGTTCGAGGAAAATCGATTTCTTTGTCGATTCGGCCGATGTCAGCGACGAGGAAGTCATTTGCGACAAGCTTCGCCTGAACCAGGTCTTGCTGAATGTGCTTTCCAACGCGATCAAGTATACGCCTGCCGGCGGTATCGTTTCCATGCGTATCCTGCAGATAGGGGTGACGGATTCCGGATACGGCAAGTACGAATTCCGCATAAAGGATACCGGTATCGGCATGAACGCCGAATTCCTCAAGACCATCTACGATCCCTTCACCCGCGTGAAGTCCTCGACGGTTTCGGGAATCCAGGGTACGGGTCTCGGCATGGCCATCACGAAGAACATCGTGACCATGATGGGGGGCGACATCGAGATTACGAGCGAGGAGAATGTCGGCACCGAAGTCGTCATATCCTTCGACTTCAAGCTGGGCAAGCAGCACATGGAACCCGAGCACATTCCCGAGGTCGAGGGGATGCGCTGCCTGGTCGTGGACGACGATACCAACGCCTGCCGTAGCATTGTGAAGATGCTCAAGGACCTGGGCATGCATCTGGAGTGGTGCGCCAGCGGCAAGGAAGCTGTCCTCAGAACGGAAGATTCCCTCCAGGACAACGACATGTTCGGCATGTTCTTCATCGACTGGCTGATGCCGGATGTGAACGGTATCGAGGTGGCTCGCCGCATTCGCCGAATGGTCGGGGAGAACGTCCCGATCCTCATCCTTACGGCGTACGACTGGGCCGATATCGAGGAAGAGGCGAAGAACGCTGGCGTTACGGGATTTGTGAGCAAGCCGGTATTCCTCTCCGATTTGCGCAAGACCATTGCGAAGTACTGCTGCACGCAGGACGAGGTCGTGGTGAAGAACGACCCCGAAGTGTGTTTCGTGGGCAAGTCCATCCTCCTGGTCGAGGACAACGAGCTGAACTGCGAGATTTCCAGGGAAGTCCTCGAGGACCTCGGCATAGAGGTGTCCATGGCGGAAGACGGCTCTGTCGCCCTGAACATGATGAAGAAGGCCAAGCCGGGCGACTACGACCTGATCTTGATGGATGTGCAGATGCCGATCATGGACGGTTACGAGGCGACCCGCAGGATCCGCGCGCTGCCGAACAAGAAGATTGCCGAAATTCCGATTGTCGCCATGACGGCGAACGCGTTTGCCGAGGATTGCCAGGCGGCACTCGACGCGGGCATGAACGAGCACGTAACAAAGCCGGTCGACTTCGACAAGCTCAAGGTCATCCTGGCCAAGTTCCTGACCTAGTACGTCTCGTACTTGGCGTCCCTTTCGACGGGAATGAGTCCTTCGTTCTCGATGAGTTCGCGCATCCGGCTCGGGCTCATGCCGACCGGGGCTGTTGCGCCTGCTGCGTGCGTGATTTTTTCTTCGATGATAGTCCCGTCCAGATCGGACGCTCCCGCGTGGAGCGCCTTCATTGCCGTTTCTATGCCCATCTGGATCCAGTACGCCTTGATGTGGGGGAAGTTGTCGAGGAAAAGCCTCGCGACGGCCACCGTGCGCAGGATGTCCTCTTGGCTTGTGATGTTGGGGACAATCTTGTGCAGGGCGTTGTGTTCGGGGTGATAGACGAGCGGGATGAACGCGAAGAATCCGGGGGCCTCGTCCTGCAGGTCGCGGAGCATGCGCATGTGGGCGATCCTGTCCTCGGGCTTCTCGATATGGCCGAACAGCATGGTCGCGTTCGTGGGGATGCCCAGCTTGTGGGCGGCCCGGTGGACGGCGAGCCATTCCTCCCCGGTTTCCTTGCCCGGGCAGATTTGGTCCCTAACGCTCTGCACGAGGATCTCGGCGCCGCCGCCGGGGAGCGTGTCGAGCCCAGCGTCCTTGAGGGTCGCCATGATCTGTTCGGGGCTCTGTCCCGAAATTTTCGCGAAATGGCAGATTTCGACCGCCGTGAAAGCTTTCAGGTTCACCGCCGGGAACTCCCTGCGCAGCTTACGGAGCATCTCGATGTAGTAATCGAAGGGATGGTCGGGGTGTAGCCCGCCGACGATGTGCAACTCCCTTGCGCCGCCCGCGATGGCCTCGGCGGCCTTGTCGCGGATGGTGGGGTAGTCCCAGTCGTAGGCGGTCGGGCTATCCTTCTTGATCTTGGAAAAAGCGCAGAACCGGCAGTGCAGTACGCATACGTTCGTGTAGTTGATCTGGCGGTTGTTCACCCAGTACACGGATTTTCCGTGGCGCGCTTCCTTTTCTGCGTTGGCGAGCTTGCAGAGCTCGTCGAGGGGGGCGTTCAGGAAAAGGTCGAGGGCTTGCGATTCGGTTAGGCGGTTCATGGCGCAAAATTTATTAATTTAAAAGCATATAAAGCAAAAAGGCCCGGAAGCATCCGGACCTTTTTGTAGTAGCGGGGGCAGGACTTGAACGCTGCGACCTTCGGGTTATGAGCCCGACGAGCTACCAACTGCTCCACCCCGCGTCGAGGTAGACCCATATATAGAAAAAAAGCCCCGTTTTGGCAAGGCTTTTTGTTCGATTGTAAAAAAAATATGCCTAAATTCGCGCAATTTAAGCATATTGTAAGGTTTGCCGCCGGGCCTGAATCCTAGACGAATTTCTTCAGGATATGCTTGCTCGCGACGAAATAATCGATGCCGCTGATAATCGTGATGGCCATGATGGATGCCATGACGGCGGTGGGGAAGATGCTCCAGAATTGCTGGTAGTTGGGGATGATGTTTTCCATCGGGTCGAGGGCGCCGACGAGGATGGCGATGATGCCGACTCCCTGCAGGGCGGTCTTCCACTTGCCGCTCCGGCGGGCAGGCATCACAAGCCCTTCGCTTGCGGCGAGCGTCCTCAGGGTCTCCACGCTGGATTCGCGGAAGTAGATGAGGGCGACCATCCACACGGGGGCGTAACCTGTCGCGATGAAGCACATGAAGATGGTCATGTTGGAAATCTTGTCGCTGAACGGGTCGAGGTACTTGCCCAGCGTGCTCACTTCGCCCATGGCACGGGCGAGTTTCCCGTCCAGGAAGTCGGTCAGCATGAACCCGAGCACCATGATCAGGGCGAGACTCTTGAAGACGAGGCTGTTGTTGCTGTAGTCAAGGTCGTTGTCGTAGAAGAACACCCAGAGGAAAAACGGCGTGAGCACGATGCGGCTCATGGTGAGCTGGCTTGCGATGGAGAGCGGTTTCCTGTGCGCGGGGTCGCGGTAGTACCAGTAGGCGTAGGCGACGGTGGAGGCAATCATCAGCAGGATGGAGGCCACCATGCAAATTTGCTTGTAATCCTCGAGGTTGAGCAGGTACACGCCCATCGTGATGGTGACCGCGATGTTCGCGAACTTGCTCCAGCGGCGCTTACGCGGCAGCGACTTGCCTTCGCGCAGGACGCCGAGGTTGAAAAGGTTGTTCGCAATGAGGCGGGCGAGCAGGAACGCGCATCCGACGGCGAGCAGTTTTTCCGTGTTTTCCTGCAGGATGAGCTCGCGGATGAAGATGCTTGCCATCACGCTGAACTGCAGGAGCCCGTCGATAAAGTTCAGCCAAAGCCTGTAGTAGGGTTTCTCGATTTCCTGGGAACGGAGCTGGAACAGGGTTACCCAGCCCATGACGAGTGCAATACCGACAAAGGCCGTGGCCGTCTTGGCCATGCCCATCCATATGAACACAATCACGCAGATGAAAACGATTGCTCTGAGAATGCTCCATATCCTGCTGCGGAGCCTTACGCCAGATGCCTTGTTCGTCACTTGTTCGCCTCCAGAAGTTGCCTTGCGTGTTCCCGGACGGTCTCGGACTCGCCTCCGAGCATGCGGACCAGTTCCTGAACACGACCCTCATAATCTAGCTCTTTCACGGAGGTAAATGTGCGACCGTCCTCTTCTTTTTTGCTCACAGCGAGTTGATTTTGTGCTCGGCTGGCTACCTGGTGCAGGTGGGTGATCGTCAGGACCTGGTGGTGCTTGCCCAAATTGCGCAGCGCTTCGCCGATCTTGTTGCCGACTTCTCCGCTGATGCCGGAGTCCACCTCGTCGAAAATCAGCAGCGGGACGCGGTCCAGTTCGGCCATGACGCTCTTGATGGCGAGGAGCACGCGGCTGAGTTCGCCGCCGGAGACTGCCTTCTGCAGGGTCTTTTCGCCTTCGCCGGGGTTCGGGGCGAGCAGGAACTCGATCCTGTCGGCTCCGGTGGCGCCCAGCGGCTGGGCGGCGATGGACGTCTTGAACGAGGCCTTGGGCATGCCGAGTTCGCGCAGGAACCCTTCGACAGCGCTGTCGAACCGCCGAGCCGCATCGGCACGGCTCTCCGTGAGCCTTGCCGCGCCGCGCTCCAGCGCGGCATGGGCGCCTTCCGCCTGCTTGGCGAGCTCGTCGAGGTCGGCGTCCAGGTTCTCGAGGCATTCGAGCTCTTCCTTGCGCTGGGCGGTCAGAGCGATGAGCCCGGGGACGTCCGTGCGGTATTTCCGCTTGAGTTTCTGTATGAGGGCGATGCGCGCGTTCGCCTTGTCGATGTCGGCTTCGCTCATGGTCCTGGACGGACTCAGTCGGAGCAGTTCCTTGCAGCAGCATTCGAACGGATCGAAGGTCTCCTCGAAAGACTGGAGCTGCGTCTCGTATTGCGGGAGCTTGGAGGCGAGTGCGCGAATCTTCGACTGCAGTACGCGCGCCTGGTCCAGGACTCCCTTCTCGTTGCCGAGCATCGCCTGGATGTCGTTCAGGTAGCGGCGCTCGATTTCGCTCTTGCTTGCCGCGCCCACCCTCTCTTCGAGTTCTTCTTCTTCGCCTTCCTTGAGGGCGGCCTTCTGCAGCTCGTCGAACTGGAACTTGAGGAAATCCTTTTGCGCGGCGAGTTCCTTGGCCCTCTTCTCGGTCTCTTCGATTTTGGCCTGGATGCGGTTCCACTCGTTCCAGTGGATGGCGTATTCCTTCAGCAGTTCGCCGTTGCCGGCGTAGTCGTCGAGCATTTGCGCATGCGTCCTGATGTCGCGGAGCAGCAGCTGCTCGCTCTGGCCGTGCATCTGCACCAGCTCTTCACCGAGGCGCTGCAGGTCGGACTGGCTCACGATGTTCCCGTTCACGCGGGCGCGACCCTTGCCGTTTTCGAGAATCTCCCGACGGATGATGAGTTCGTCGTCGGAATCTATTTCGAGCTCGTCGAGGATTTTCTTGACCTGCGGCTCGCTCGAGATGTCGAACGCGGCCTCGACGACGGCCTTGGTGTCGCCGCTGCGGACAAGCGAAGCCTGCGCCTTGTCGCCGCAGACGAGGCGGAGCGCCTTCAGCAGTACGGACTTGCCGGCACCGGTTTCGCCGGTAATGGCGGTAAAGCCGTCGCGGAAGGGAACTTCCGCTTGGGAAATCAGGGTGAATGCGTTTATCGAAAGTTGCTTTAGCATAGTTATACTAAACTACAAATAATCGTGTGACAGAATATGTCAATAGGGCCCTGAAGACCCAGTTATTTAAAAAATTCGATGATGCTCCGGTAGATGGGGCGCCCTTCCTTCTTGTACTTGCGTTCGAAACCGGTCTCGATCCCTTCGGTGGGTTCGGCGGTGTTGCGGACGACAACCTTGCAAGTGGGGAAGGCATCGAATGTCTCGAGGGCGATCTCGTTGTATTCCTTGTGGTCGGTGCCCCAGTAGAAAATGCGCTTGCCGGGCTTGAGCACGCGGGCGACCTCGGCGAGGAAGTCGGGGCGCAGCAGCCTGTTCTTGTGGTGCCTTTCCTTGGGCCAGGGGTCCGGGAAATACATGTGGAATGCGTCGACGGTATCGCTCTTCACTGCGTCGCGGAGGAAGTAGAACACGTCGCCGCGCAACATGGCGGCGTTGTCCAGCACTCCGCGCTTTTTCATTCTTTCGTGCGCGAACGCGGCCCAGGTGTAGTCCCATTCGCTACCCATGATGAAGATGTCCGGGTGCCTTTCGGCGTAGTCCGTCATGAAGTTGCCCTTGCCGCTGCCGATTTCCACTTCCACGTGGCCGTTGCAGTTGGGGAACATGTCGGTCCAGTTGAAGTCCAGCTTGTGCGGCAGGTTGTCGGGAGTCTTGATGGGCTTGCGGTCGCCGTTCGTGCGGAACACGTAATGCCAGATGCCCCGGTCCTTCTCGTCTTGCTTCAGGTCGCGGAAGAATTCGGGAATCACGACCTCTTTCGGGGCCTTTTCTTCGTTAAGTTCTTTTGTCGTTTCTTCGTTGTTCATTGTGCGTACCTGTTCCCGCCTAGATTAGCGCCTCCACCTTTTCCGAAAACCTTTCCGGAATCTCCTTGGCGATCATGTCGCGGATGTGCTTTTCGGCGTACTTCATGGAGAAGTGGTTCAATATGATCTTGTCGCACTTCACTTCGTCGCCCAGCTTGTTGAGCGCCTTGACGATGTCGCTGATGTGCGTGTGGCCCTTCTGGTGCGCCATCTGTTCTTCGCCCTCGTCGAGGAACGTGCATTCGGTGATGAGCACCTTCGACTTGAAGATGTCCTTGTTCTCGAGCAGCGATTCGCCGAGGCAGTCGCCCGTGAAGCTGATCAGGGGCTCGTACACTTCGCGCGTGATTTCCACGTTCTTCTGCCGCAGCTCGATGATTTCGGTGGCGGACTTGCCGAGGAATTCTTCCTTGAGCTTTTTCTTGTAGTAGTACAGGGTGGCGCCCATCGAGGGGATGGAATGCTTCACCTCGAACGCCTCGATGGCGAGGTCCTTGCGGTATTCAAGGAACATCCTTTCTCCCGCCTTGACGGGGACGATTTGCGGATAGCGGAACTTCGTCTCGCTGACGCCTTCGAACATGGCTTCCGCCTTGATCCAGGCCTTCGCCCCTTCGCAGATGCTTTCGGGAATGTAGTAGACGCTATCGCGTTCGACGCCCATCATCTTGCGCAGGCTGTGGTGCCGCATGAGGCAGCGGGCGTGGTCCCCGTGGGCGTGCGTGAGGAACACGTGGTTGATGGGGGTCGCGCTGAGCGGGCATTCGCCCATGTCGATGCCGAAGTCCAGCTCGGGCATCTGCAGGTACGTGGCGAGCCCGGATATCGAGAAACCGGACACCTTCGCGCACGGGGTGTCCACTTTGACTTGTCTCAGGGCGTTATGGATGTATCTGTTTTCTGATGTCACTTGGTTACCGGACGCAAAAAATAGAAAAAATGCGGTTTGCGGGGCGAATGGCGCGTAAAAAAAGAAGGCTCCCTAGCGGGGGCCTCCTCTATACTTTCTGCGCAGGGCTTAGTTCTTGTCTGCGGTATGTTTCTGCAACAGCATCTCGTAGTCTTCGCAGGTCATGGCCTCGATGTGGTTACCCATGGCCTTGCTCCTGGTCCTTTCGTTGCCGCCCTTGCGGTCGGGAACGCGGAAGCAGAAGTGGTAGACGTTGCCCTTGTCGGTGGGGATGCCCATCTTGAAGATGCGCAGGCGCTTGTTCCCCTTGCTGTAAATCTCGTGGTAGTCGTAGGTGTTTATGATTTTCTGGAGGCGCTTGTCCTGGCTGAATTCAAGCTCGTCGACAATCGGGCCCTCGAGCGTGAGAGGCAGGGCGTTCTGGAAGCGGAGCTCCAGGTTGTCCCTCGTCTTGACGATGGATGTTTCTGCGGGCTTGATGAGGTAGCGCTGCTGCGGGATGTTCTTGTACGCGCGGTTGTGCACTTTGCGCACGCCGCACATTTCGCGCATGTCCGGCTGGGAGACGAAGTCGATGTCGCGGCAGATCGGAGGCAGGTTGGTCGGGACTTCGAGGTCCTCTCCGTTGGATGATCCCGCGCATCCCGACAGCTGGGTCAAGGATGCCAGGAGGAAACTAGCCGTCAGAAAAAATAATTTACATTTCATGGATATAAATATAGTCTCTTTAACGCCGAAATTCATATTTTTTTCTTTTGTTTTTGACTAAAATCGTTTTTTTGCGACAAGTTCCCGTTTTTTGACCCTAGATTTTGCATTTTGGGCCCCGCTTCTGCCGATACGTCGATAAAAAAGTTATCTTTGTTTGGTATAAGATGGATTGTGGTTGAAAATGAATATCTATAGCTGGAATGTCAACGGAATCCGCTCGGCGGTGAAGAAGGGCTTCGAGGACTGGTTTGCTGCGACCCGGCCAGACATTCTGTGTCTGCAGGAAACGCGTGCAGATGTAGACCAGGTGCCGGAATCCCTGCAGAATCCCGAGGGCTATTATTCCTACTGGAATCCGTGCCGTCGCAAGAAAGGCTATAGCGGGGTCGCCGTCTTTTCGCAGATCGAGCCCGATGCCGTGAACTACGGCTTCGACATCGAGGAATTCGATGTCGAGGGGCGCGTCGTCCAGCTGGTGTTCCCCGACTGGGTCCTCAATTCCATCTATTTCCCCAACGGCGGGCAGGGTGACGACCGCCTCGACTACAAGCTGCGCTTCTACGACGCCTTCCTGGACAACAGCCGCCATTGGCTCGAGGACGGCAAGCACGTGGTGACGGTCGGCGACTACAATACCTGCCACAAGGAAATCGACATCGCTCGCCCCAAGGAAAACGAGAACGTGAGCGGTTTTTTGCCTATTGAGAGGGCCTGGATGGACAAGTATGTCGAAAACGGCTTTGTCGATTCATTCCGTGCCCTTCATCCGGACACCCGCGATGCGTACACCTGGTGGTCGAACCGCTTCGGGGCTCGCGGCAGGAACGTGGGATGGCGTCTGGACTATGCGTTCGTTGATGCCGGACTCGTGCCCAACATCGTAAGTTCCGAGATCCACCCTTCGGTCATGGGATCGGACCATTGCCCCATCAGCATCGAGCTGGAGCCGCCTTTCACGCCCCAGCCCATAAGCCCCGCGAATACTATTAGTATCGATTAACGAGTCTTGACGATTGTCCAGGCTTCGTCGAACAGTTTTGCCGCATTACCCGGGTCGTTGAGGAACACCATCCTTTCGATTTCCTGCGGGGTGGGGTTGATGACCCTGTTGTTCTTGAATTCCTCGTCGATGACTTCGAGGCTCGCGTTGTTCGGAGTCGCGTAATTGATGTACTTGGCGAGCTGTGCGCCGATATTCGCGTCGAGGATGTAGTTCATGAACGCGTAGGCGCCTTCCGGGTTCGGGGACTTGGAACTGAGCGTCATGGCGTCGACCCACATGAAGGAACCTTCCATCGGGATGACGAACTGGAGCGTGGAATCCTCGTCGATGGCGGCCTGGGCTTCGCCGTTGAACACGATAGCCGCCCAGTCCATGTTGGAAAGCACCTTGTCCTTGCCTCCGACGGAACCGTCGAATCCGAGGAAGTGCTTGTCCTTCTTGGCTTGGAGAATGTAGTCTACGGCCTTGTTGATTTCCTTCTGGTCGGTGCTGTTGGCGTTGAAGCCTTTTGCCATAAGCGCCATGGAGAGCATGGAACGGCTTTCGTCCAGGAAGCTGAAGTTGCCCTTGGTCTTCTTGGAGTCAAAAAGCATGGAATAGCTTACGCTGTCGGGGTCGACCTTCTCGCCGCGGAACAGGATGCCGGTCGTGCCCCAGAGGTAGGGGAGCGTGAAGGAGTTTGTCGGGTCGTACGCCTGGTTCAGGAACTGCGGCGCGATATTCTTGCGGTTGGGAACCTTCTCCATGTCGATGTTGGCGATCAGCCCGAGATGGACCATCTGCTGGATGACCACGTCCGAGGCGATGATCACGTCGTACTGGCTGGTCCCTGCGGCCTGGAGCTTGCCGATCATCTCTTCCTGGGCCTCGTAAAGCTCGAGCTGCAACTTGAATCCCGTCTTTTTCTCGAAATCGTCGAGCATGGCCGGATCGATGTACTCGCTGTATATCATCACGGTGACCGTTTTCGGGGCTTGCTCCTTTTTCTCTTCGTTACATGCGGTCAGGGCCAGGGCCGTAAGGAGGAAAAACGCAAGGAGAATTTTTTTCATGTTGAATTTCCTGTTAGAATTTGTTTTGGCAGACGGAGCCTTTTTGGGGACAAAATAAAATTATTTATGGTTTCTTGTTTCCACCTTGCGGGAAAAACGTTTAAATCACGGCGGAATTTTTCGTCCGCCGTCTTTTCTCGTTTCGTTTCTTGCGGTTGCTCCAGAGCGTGCTGGCGAGCATCGCGAGGAGCGTCAGCGCGAAGATCAGGGTGGAAAGGGCGTGGATCTGCGGCGAGATACCCCGCTTTAGCGATCCGTAAATGTAGAGGGGGAGCGTGGTGGACTTGGGGCCGCTCACGAAGAAGCTGATGATGAAGTCGTCGAGCGAGAGCGTGAAGGCGAGGAGCGCCCCGGCGACGATAGCGGTCGAAAGCTGCGGGACGATGACGCGGAACCAGGCTCCGGCCGTCGATGCGTAGAGGTCGCGCGCGGCTTCGATCTGGTCCCTGCCGATGCCCGAAAGCCGGCTCAGCACGACGAGTACTACGAAACTGATTTCAAAGGTCACGTGCGCGATGGTCAGCGTGAGCATTCCCGGGTCGAAGACGCTCGTGAAACTGCGGAACAGGGCGAACACCGAGACCAGCGCGATGGCCATCAGGATGTCGGGGGTCACCACGGGGATGTTAATGGACATGTCGAAGAATGCCTGCGTCTTTTTTCCCCAGGGGGTGCGGTGGATGCCGATGGCCAGCAGCGTACCGAGCAACGTCGAAATCAGCGTGCTCGTGACGGCGAGGATGATCGTGTTCAGCGTGGCCGACTGCACGAGCGTGTTGTCGAAGAGCTTCAGGTACCAGTCGAACGTGAACCCGCCCCATGTCTGGCCGTGCTTGTTCGCGTTGAAACTCTGGATTAGCACCATCAGGAGCGGCACGTACAGGAGCAACATGCCGAAGTAGGCGATGATGCGGGCATAGAGGGGGAGGCGCCTAGACAAAACTCTTCCCTCCCGTCTTCTTGAAGACCACAAGGCTCAAAACGCTGGAGACGATCAGCACGATCCCGAGCATGGCGCCGAACGGCCAGTCGAGTGCTGTCCCGAAGAACTGCTGCTGGATGAGGTTGCCGATGAGGATGAACTTCGCTCCGCCCAGCAGGTCGCTTATCACGTACATGCCCAGAGTGGGCACAAGCGTCAGCACTACCGAGGCGACAATCCCCGGCATCATCTGCGAAAGGATCCCGTGGTAGAATGTGCGGAGCGGTTTGGCGTAGAGGTCGCGCGCGGCTTCGACAATCCCCCAGTCCAGGCGTTCGACGCTTGTGTACAGGGGGAGTACGGCGAACGGGAGCATGCAGCTGACCATGCCGATGTATACGGCGAACGTGCCGGGGTAGAGTGATTCCATCTCGCCGATAATGCCGAGCGTGCGGGCGAGCCACGACGGGGGCATCTGCGCGCCGAGCAGGAGCATCCAGGCGTAGGTGCGAATCACGAGGTTCGTGCAGCTGGGCACCATGACGAGGGCGAGCAGAAGCGTGCTCGTCCTTTTCTTGTGCGCCCCGATCCAGAACGCCATGGGTAGTCCGATGAGCAGGCAGAGCACCGTAGTGATGACCGCGATTTTCAGGCTGCGCCAAATGATGACGAGGTTGTCTGCGGACCAGCCGAAACTGCTGAAGCCGAGCAGTTTCTTGATGTTGTCTAGCGAGAACGTCCAGTCGATGGTGCCGTAGCTGCCGCGCTGCGCGAACGCCATGACGACCAGGAAAAGTGTCGGAAGGAGCAAAAAGACCAGGAGCCAGAGCATTCCCGGGCTGGTGAGGGCCAACCCGACATGACGCATGTGCTTGCGGGTGGTGAGCTTGCCTTCGAAAACTTCTGTCTGCATGTCGCTAAAGATAGAAAATGGAAACGGCTAGTCCAGCTTGATTCTGTAGGTGTCGTCCGGGTGGAACCATTTTTCGAAGGTCGACCTGCCGCTGTCTGCGTTAGGCTTGGCGATGGGGATGACCGACCCGAGGTAGAGCGTTATGATGTTGACCGCGTGCAGCCTGGCCCGCTTCTTGAGTTCGGCGATGTTCTCGCTTTCGTATTTCTTTTGCTCGGCGATGAAGAACTGCTTGAAGTCCTCGAACTTGATGTCGTTGAGCCACCCGCTCTTTTCCCAGAAGACCTGGATGCTCTCGAAGTCGATGCTGTGGCTCAGTATCTTTGGCTCGGGGAGGACGATGACGATGGTTCGTGTGACCTGGTCGACATGGATCTTGATGTCTTTCAGGTCGTAGCCCAGCTTGACGTCGCCCTGGTATATCAGCATGAATTCCTTGATGGACTGGTTGATGCGCCAGTTGGGCATGTAGCTCAGGAGCTTTTTCGCGTCCTGGTAGTTCGCGTTCTTGCGGTAGTGGTGGTGCAGTGTGGCGAGCTCGGAAATCTCCGTTATCTGCTGGGCGACGAACTCGCTCGTGATTTTCGGCCCCTTGTCGCCGGAGGATTCCAGTTTCTTCATGACGAGAACGGTCGCGGCGGCGGTCGCGCACAGGAGGATGCCGATGGCGGCGATTTTTACTATGAATTTCATTGCCGAACTCCCTGTGCTATAAATGTACTGAAAAAATCGGGAAAGCGGTATGTTCGGTTATTTTTTGCGCTTCTTCTTTCCGGAAAATACGCTCGAAATATATGTCCTTATGGTGGAAACCTGCTCGTGAAGCGCCATGTTCCGGATGTTGCACAGGAGGTTCGTTTCGGGGTAGAGTCCGTTTTTCATGCATTCCCATGGAAAAGGAAACGGATTTCTTTCCTCGGCGCAGCGCTTTGCGCAACTGCGCATGTTGAGCGCATAGGTCGTCTGCTCACTTTTTTTCGTGGCGCAGTTCTTCTTCTCATAATCCTTATTCAACCCCATCTGTGTCCCCAGTTGAATGTTTATGTCAAAATTGTTGCGGATTGTCTATAAGAAACTTTTATAAATATCATAAAACGCAATTGGCAATTGCAATACTTTTTCGTAATCATTTTTTTAAGAACGCTTTGAATATGGTAAAAAAAATTTTTTCGGAAAATTTTTTTGACAAAAAGCGTCTATCGTGTTTTAGAACGGGAATAGCAAGCCTACGCCCCAGGGGAGGACTATTTTGTCGCTGTCGAGCGTGCCGTAATCCTTGTTCAGGTGGGTGTAGTAGCTTCCGTTGCCGGCGAAAAATTCGAAACCGGCTTCGAGATACGCCCCGAAATGTTCCATGAACAGGAATTCGCCGCCGATGCCTGCCACGACGCGCCAGTAGTTGACGTCTTCCTCGTAATCCTCGTAGCGGTTCCCGGAAATTCGCCTTTCCCTGTCGTACTTGCCCTTGAACCAGTCGGAGGTAAGGAACATGTAGAAATAGCGCATCGACATCGGGAAGTATATTGCCGAAACGCCAATCTGCAGAAGGTGGCTGTTGTAGTCGGTAAAGTGGACGTTGACGTTGAAGATTTCCTGGGCGAAGATATATTCGAGCGAGACGATGCCGCGGCTGGGGGAACGCATGCCGAGCGTGGCCTGGTACTTGTACACCGGGGCGTCCACGCCGATATGCCTTTTCTGCGACGAAGACGAGGATTGCGCGTCGTAGAGGACAAGGCCTCCTTCGGAGTTCGAGGATCCCGCCTGGGCGGAATCGTTAGCTAGGGAATCCTTCGCCAGGGAGTCCTTTGTCGCGCTGTCCAGGGCGGTTATGTAGCCGTCGGGCGTGTAACTCTGCCCCAGGATGTCCTGGAATGCGGCGTCTTGAGCCGTGGAGTCCTGCGCCGACATGCCGTTTGCCTGCGTCGCAGAATTGCCGGGAGCCGCATCCTGCGCGAATGCGAGGACGGCGGCAACCAGGAGTGCGAATAAACTAGCCTTGAACTTCATCGTTGCCTTCGCTTACTTGTTCAGGCGTTCCGTGGCGGATGCGACGCTCAGCAGGTCGGCTTCCTGGAAGGGCTTGCCGATCCACTGCAGGCCGACGGGCAGCCCGCCAGCCATGCCGCACGGCACGCTAATGCCGGGGAGGCCGGAAAGGTTCAGGCTCACGGTGTAGATGTCGGAGAGGTACACGGCCATCGGGTCGGACTCGTTCATGCCGCACTTGAGGGGCAGGCCCGGCATCGTGGGGCTAGCGATGAAGTCGCAGCTCTCAAAGGCCTTGTTGAAGTCGTCGGTGATGAGGCGGCGGACCTTCTGGGCCTGCACGTAGTAGGCGTCGTAGAAGCCGGCGCTGAGCACGTAGCTTCCGAGGAGGATGCGGCGCTGGACTTCCTTGCCGAAACCTTCGCTCCTGGACTTCGCGTACAGGTCGAACAGCTTGCGGGCTTCCTTGCTGCGGTAGCCGTAACGCACGCCGTCGTAGCGGCTGAGGTTCGAACTGGCCTCGGCGGTCGCGATGATGTAGTAGCTGGAGACGGCGTAGCCGATATGGGGGAGGCTCACTTCCTGGAGCTTGGCGCCTTCGGCCTCAAGCTTCTTGAGCATGCCTTCGATGGCGGCCTTGCATTCCGGGTCGAGGCCTTCGCCGAAGTATTCCGTGGGGACGCCGATCACCTTGCCCTGCACGCCCGCGTCGAGCTTCGCCGTGAAGTCTTCGTTGGGACGGGTGCTGGTGGTGTTGTCGTGCGGGTCGATGCCGCAGATGGCGCCGAGGAGGGTCGCCGTGTCCTTGACCGTGGTGCCGAAGGGGCCGATCTGGTCCAAAGAGCTTGCGTAGGCGAGCAGGCCGTAGCGGGAGACGCGGCCGTAGGTGGGCTTCATGCCCACGACGCCGGTGCATGCGGCCGGCTGGCGGATGGATCCGCCAGTGTCGGAACCGAGGGCGCAGGGCACCGTGCCGGATGCGACGGCGACGGCGGATCCGCCCGAGGAGCCGCCGGGGACGCGGGATTCGTCGAGCGGGTTCTTGACGGGGCCGAAATACGAGGTCTCGTTGCTCGAACCCATGGCGAATTCGTCCATGTTCGTCTTGCCCACGATGATGGCGCCTGCCGCTTCGAGCTTTTCGACGGCGGTCGCGGTGTAGGGGGCGACAAAGTTTTCAAGAATCTTGGAGGCGGCCGTGGTGCGGGTACCTTCGAGACACATGTTGTCCTTCACGGCGACGGGGATGCCGTCAAGGGCACCGAGGCTCTTGCCTTCGGCGCGGCGCTTGTCGCTTTCCTTCGCCTTGGCGAGGGCGCGTTCGTTCAGGACTGAAATATACGCATTGAGATTCTTCGTGGATTCAATCTTTTCGAGCGAAGCCTGTGCGAGCTTTTCGGCAGTCGTGCTGCCGCTTTCGAGCTGGGCTTGCAGTTCTTGGATGGTTTGCATTACCTATCTCCGGACCATTTCATGATGTAGATCGAGATGATCATACCGATGATGCTGACGATGTTAAACTTGATTCCGAACCCGAGCGCGAGCTTGACCATGTAGAGGTCAAGCATAATCGGGGATTCGCCCTTTCCCGTCCCGATATTCAGGTCGAACGACGAAACAAAGAAGTTGCGGACGATATTGTCGTAACCGCCGGCGTTCATGAGTTGGCCGAGTTGGCCGAACAAGAGGCCGAGACATTCGCCCAGTATGCCACCGATGAGGAGACCGATGACGATAAACAGCACGAGACGTGCGAAACTATTCTTATGTGTCATAGGTGCGAATATAGAAAAAAAGTTTTTCTGCAAGTTTGTTCGGAGCAGGAGTGGGCGGAAAATGGCTCCCGTGGAAGGGTTCGGGGGTATGGCCGCTTTTATCCCTCCGGAACACTTTGAATTGATAAAAAAATGTTATTTTTTTCTCGTTGTGCAAATTACGAAGCTAAAGATTTTTGGATTCAAGTCCTTCGCCCAGAGGACCGAAATCAACTTCCCCACGAAAGGCCTGACCGCCGTCGTGGGACCGAACGGCTGTGGCAAGTCCAACATCACGGACGCCATCCGCTGGGTGCTGGGCGAACAGAAGGCTGCATCTCTCCGTATGAGCAAGATGCAGGACGTGATTTTCAGCGGTACCGAAGAGCGTGCCGCCATGAGCCTTGCCGAAGTTTCCATCGTTATCGACAATAGCGACGGATCGCTCAATTCTGAATATTCCGAAGTCATCGTGACCCGCCGCGTGCACCGCGACGGTTCCGGCGAGTACCTGATCAACAACCAGGAATGCCGCCTGCGCGATGTCCACGCATTGCTGTTCGACTCCGGCCTCGGGTCCAGCACCTACTCGCAGATGAACGCCGACATGATCAAGTCGGTGCTGAGCGACAAGGCCGACGACCGCCGCGTCCTGTTCGAGGAAGCCGCCGGGGTGAGCAAGTACAAGCAGCAGCGCAAGGAGACCCGCCGCCAGCTGGAAAGGGTCCAGATGGACATGGAGCGCGTCGAGGACAACCTGAGGAGCGTCCGCCGTTCCGTAAGGCTCTATGAGACCCAGGCCGAGAAGGTCAACGAGTACAAGCGCCTGAACAACCGCCTCCGCGAGCTGGACCTCTCCGTCAGCCTGGACAAGTACGAGGACTACAAGGACGGCCTTGCGACCCTGGATTCCACGTCCAAGCGCATGAACCACGAAGTCGAGTCGGCCAAGACCAAGGCGACCGAGCTCCAGGCGAAAATCGAGGAAAAGCGCCTTGCCATCAGCGAGGACGAGAACGCCTTCCGCGACCTGGAACGCCAGGTCCAGGCCGCCACGATTGCCCTGAACGACATTAATAACAACATTGGCAGGACCCGCGACTCCATATCTTCTTTGGAGGCCGCGAGCGAGAAGGCCCAGGACGAAATCAACCGTTCCGAGGCCAAGCTGAACGAGATTTCCGAGGAAAAGGCCCGCCTCGAAGAAGAAAACCAGGTCCTGCAATCCGACAACGACGTCGAGGAGATGAATGCCCTGCTGGAACGCGAGCAGGAAACGCTGCAGGTCATGCGCGACAAGGTGGACGACCTGCGCAACCGGTCCCGCGAACTCGCGAACGAGCGCGTGCAGGCCAACAACCGCGCGAACAGCCTCCGTGGCCGTTTTGAACGCCTCGATGCCGAATCCCAGATGCTGCAGGGCAACGTCGAGAAGTGGACAAACGAAATTGAGGGCCTCAAGAAGCAGAAGGAAGAGGCCGAAGCCTCGGTGAACGAGATCCAGAACCAGGTCGACGAGGTCAACCGCGAAATCGAGGGGCTGGAAGAGCAGAAGTCCATCCGCGAGGAACGCCTGGAATCCATGCGTGCGGACCTCGCCGATGCCGGCCAGAAGCTCCAGGGGCTCAAGAACGAGGAGGCCCGCCTGCAGTCGAGAATCGACGTGCTGCAGAGCGTCGCCGACGAGGGAACCGACGCGACCCGCTGGCTCAACGAGAACAAGGCGGACTTGATTGGCGGAATCCTTTCGGAACGCATCGAGGCGGCTCCGGAATATGCCGCCCATGTCGAAAGCGCCCTCGGCGAAATTTTGGATGCGGCCATTGTCGGTGCGGACGGTTCCGTAAGCGACATCGTCGCGTCCGCGAAAAACGAAAATGTCGGGAAGGCCGTGCTCGCGCTGGTCCAGAATCCGGCCCCCGCCTACGACAAGCCTGTCGACCGCCCCGAAGTCGTGGGTGCCCTGTCCGGGTTTGTCAAGTGCGAAGACGACAAGCTTGCCGCCTGGCTCTCCGGCATCCTTTCGCGTTACTTTATAGTCAACTCCCTGGAAGCGGCCATCGCACTTGCCCGTGAATTCCATGGCGAGAACCTGAACTTTGTCGCGCCCGAGGCCATTGTGCGCTCCAACGGGCTCGTGAGCTTTGGCGCCGCCACGTCGGGCGCGCTTTCCCGCAAGAACGAGATTGCCGAGGCGAAATCGCTTTTGGAAGGCGTTTCTGCCGAAATTTCCCAGAAGGAGCAGGATTTCGAACGCCTGCAGGAACAGGTCGACGAGGAATCGCAGATGCTGCAGTCCCTCGTGGACGACATTTCGGGCAAGAAGGATTCCCTGCGCGGCAGCGATACGGCGGTAAGCATCCACAGGAACAACGTCACCGCGTACGAGCGCCGCATCCAGCAGCTGCAGACGGACTGCAATACCGCCATGGGGCGCATTTCCGCCGCCGCCGAGACGAAAAATGCCGATGCGGAGCTTGCCGAAGCCGAAAAGTGCGTCGAGAACGTGGAAAACCAGTACCAGACGGTTTCCGACCAGCTAGCCGAAAACGAGACGATGCTCCGCGAAAAGGAAGAGGACGTCCGCGAGCTGGAACGCTCCACGCAGGACAAGAATTCCAGGCTCGCCCAGAACGAGAACAGGCTGCGCGCCATCGCCGACCAGGTGGAATTCCTCGAGAGCACCATCCGCGCCCGCCGCGAGGACATCGAGAAGAATACAGTCAATATTGCAAAACTCGAGGAAGACGGCACGAAGCTGGCTGACCAGGCGCAGGAAAAGGATGCCGTGCTCCGCGAACTCGAACAGGCCCGCGACATCGCCCGCGAACGCTACGACGTGGTGAGCGGCGACCTTGGCGCCTGGCAGGACGAAAGCAACCGCCTCCGCGACGAGATGATCGACCGGATGAAGGAACTGAACGACGTCGGACGCCGCCAGGAATCCCTGCAGAACAACGTGGACCGCCTCAAGGAACGCATTGCCAACGACTGGTCCGTCGACGTGGACAACCCGGAAGGGGTTGAACGCGTGGAATACAGCCAGCCCGACGCCGACCGCGAAATCCGCGAACTCCGCGGCAAGATCAAGGAACTCGGCCCCATCAACATCAACGTGATGGACGACTACGAGGGCGAAAAGAAGCGCCTGGAAGAAGTCGAGAAGCAGTTCGACGACCTGGACCGCGCCCGCGCCTCGCTCGACCGCACCATCACCAAGCTCGACGACATCGCCCGCCAGCGCTACCTCGACACGTTCGCCCGTATCCAGAAGAACTTCCAGTTCGTGTTCAGCAAGCTGTTCCTGAACGGCGAAACCAAGATGAGCCTGGTCGAAAAGCTCGACGAGATGGGCAAGCCCATGGACATCCTGGATGCAGACATCGAAATCAACGTCCGCCCGACCGGCAAGAAGATGCGCGGCATCAAGGCGCTTTCCGGCGGTGAACATGCCCTGACTGCGACGGCGCTGCTGTTCGCCATCTACATGGAAAAGCCGTCCCCGTACTGCGTGCTGGACGAAGTCGACGGCCCGCTGGACGATGCGAACGTGGGCCGATTCATGGCGCTGCTCCGCGAGTTCAGCAAGCAGACCTTGTTCATCGTGGTGACGCATAACAAGCGTACCATGGCCGAGGCCGATATGCTCTACGGCGTGACGCAGGAAATCAAGGGTATTTCCCGCATCGCGAGCGTGCAGCTTGCCGACGCGACCAAGTTTGCGATATAAGCCCCTCCTATTAATAGGGGATCCTCCAATAAATGTGCCGGGGAATCCGCCGACAGACAGGCGAATTTCCTTTTTTTTTGTTTCATTTGTGTTCTGAAAATCTTTAAATTTTTTACAAATTTCAAAAAAAATTGTAAAAAAGTGAAGAAAATCACAATAATGTATTCCAATCTATTGACAATTTTTAAAAATGGGTTTATATTTGGAACCGAATCACTTTTGTGGTAAAACCTCAATCATGGGAGCTTAAATTATGACGATAAAGAACTCTACCTACGCAGCGTGCCTTGCTGTATCACTCTCTCTCCTTGCGGCTTGCGGTGACGACGTCACTGAAGTCACCAACGTGGAATCGGACGCCATGTTCGACCAGGTCGAGAAGTTCAAGAAACTGCCGAAATGCGAAGAGGAGATTGAGGGTTCCTTTGTTTACGTGAAGGATTCCGCAAAAGTGTTTGCCTGTACTAGCGACGGCTGGATGTCGTTGAGCAACGGCGTTGCCGGTAAGGAAGGCGTTGATGGAGAGGATGGCTCCGATGGCGAGGTCGGTTCCGACGGCAAGAGTGGCTCCGACGGCAAGGACGGTTCCGATGGCAAGGATGGTTCCGATGGCAAGGATGGTGCCGATGGCAAGGACGGTTCCGATGGTAAGGATGGTGCTGATGGCAAGGACGGTAAGGATGGCAAGGATGGCACGAGCTGTTCCGCCGAGGAAACGGAAAACGGCATCCAGGTGAAGTGCGGAGACCAGGTTGTAGGCACGCTCACGAACGGGGAAGCCGGCGAAGACTGCAAACTCAAGGATGAAGGCGACGGGAGGATTACCCTTACCTGTGGTTCGAGAACGAGGACGACTCTTTACAAGGCCATTTGCGGGACGACTCCCTATGATCCGGCGCAAAAGTTCTGCTATGGCGTGGAACTTTACGATTTGTGCAACGGTTACGCCTACAATCCCGACAAGGGATTCTGCGACACGCGTGAAGGCGGTCGGCCGTACAACACAGTGACTATTGGCTCGCAGACCTGGTTGGCGCAAAATCTGAACATCGAAACGGAAAACAGCTATTGCTATGGAAATGATGAAGAAAATTGCGAAAAGTACGGCCGCCTGTACACATGGGAAGATGCTTCCAAGGCCTGTCCTGATGGCTGGGGCCTGCCGAGCCAGGAAGATTTTAAGGATTTGATGGCGATGGCGGAAGAACTCGAAGGTGAAGCTAATGCTGGCTTGGCGCTGAAGGCGACGAGCGGCTGGGACGAGGTTGATGCAGAATACGAAAATGGCTACGACGCCTTTGGATTTTCCGCATTGCCGTCGGGAAGACGTACTCTGGGCGGGTCGGGCAATTATGGTGATTTGGGCGAGCGCGGGTATTACTGGAGTTCTACCAAGAATAATGACGGAAAGATCGTCTTGCTGGTAGTCCACGGGTATGCCAATTTCATCGGGTTTATGAACGACGTCCCGTCTTACGGATACGCGGTCCGTTGTATCAAAAAGAGGGAGTAGCTCCCTGGCGGCGGGTTGATTTTACTATTTTCCCCACCATGCAGTGTATATGTTCCGTTTGCAAGAAGTCGTTCAACGACAAGGTGGGGATGTCTCCGATGCAGAGCAATCTCGCCATTCGCATGCGCAACAGGGTAGGGAACATTTGCCCCGATTGCCGTGAGGAAATCGCCAGTACAAAGAAGGGACGTCGCCGTCTCTTCTTTTATGATATGAAGGTCGCGGTGCGTTGCGCGCTTTTTTTGCTGCCCGTGTTCCTGCTTTTTGCGGCGCTGACGGTCTGCTTCGCGCTTTTCGTTCTGTAACTGTGCGCTAGGACACATTTTTCGAAAAATTTCCCGCCTTTTGGTTGTCCGTAGACAACTTGTAAATGACGATTTTCTGTTTTCCCTGCCGGTTTGCGGTTTTCGAGTGTAGATTATATGTGGTGCAGGATTGGTGGTCTTGCGCTCCATAGGATGTTTGATATGAAAGCTCGAATTATGAAATTGGCTTTTCTTCTGGCTGTCGCTCCGCTTTGTTCCGGCATCGCCCAGGCGGCCGTCGACCAGTGCAAGCCCATTGGCTGGGCAACCCGCGATGGGCGTTCCGGTGGCGAATTCAATATTACCGGCGGCGGGGACGCGACACCTGTCATCGTGACCAGTTTTGCGGACTTGCAAAAGTATGCGAAAGACTCCAATCCGCAGGTCATCTACATCGACGGGACTCTCGGGGACGGCTGGAGCGGCACGACAGGGGACCGGCTGAATATCACGGCCTCGAACAAGACGATTATCGGCCTCAAGCCGGGGACACTTTTGAAAGCTCCCATCCACATCACGAGCAAGGCCTCGAACATCATCGTCCGCAACATCGTCATTCAGGGGCCGGGCAGCAATGCCGACCAGGCGTGGGACAACCTCACCATCGAGGGCGAATCGAAGAACATCTGGATTGACCACTGCGAATTCTGGGACGGCCAGGACGGCAACGCCGATGTGGTGAAGGGTGCGGACAACGTAACGTTTACGTGGTGCATTTTCGGCTACAAGAAAAAGAGCACGCACAATCTCTCGAACCTCATCGGCAGTTCCGACAACGAGCCCGTGAGCGAGGGCAAGCTGAACGTGACCTACATGTTCAACTGGTGGAAGGCGGCGAACCAGCGCAAACCGCGTTGCCGCTACGGCAACGTGCACGTGGTGAACAACCTGCTGACCGGGGATGCGAGCATCACGGACGGGACGACAGTCCTTGGCGTCTCGGCGGGCCACATGTGTACGGTCCGCACGGAAAGGAACGTGTTCATCAACGAGAACAACCCCATCTATACCGGGAACGCAAACGGCACGGGCGTGAACGAGACCATCGACAACATCTTTACGAACTGCTCGGGCAACACGCAGGGAACGGGCAAGTCGTTTACTCCGCCGTACGAGTATTCCAGCTTCATGCTCAAGGCGAGCGAGGTGGAAGCCGCCGTGAAGGCCGGTGCCGGCGCCAATCTTGAAAGTCCCACCGCCTGCGATGCGATGCCGCCCGTATCCAGTTCTTCCGTGGCTCCGGCGAGCTCTGGCGATGTAGAGCAGAAGGCCGAAAAGGCCTACCAGGCCGAGAAGGGGACTGTTAACGGGGGAACTGTCGAAAGTAGCAATGTCGGCTTCAGTGGCGAAGGCTACGTGAATTTCGACAAGGGCGGTGACTTTACCATTTCTGTGAAGGTGAATGCGGCCGGCCTCTATAAGTTTGATATCGATTTCTCGAACGGATCGGGAGAATCTCGCTCCCTCGCTATCAGTGCCGGGGAATCCCGCGTGGAGCAGGCCTTTGCCGCGACTGACGGGTGGACGACATGGGAAACTGTCTCGGTGAACCTGGACCTGGCCGCCGGCGAGAATACGGTCAAGTTCGCGACGCTCGATGGCAAGGACGGCCCGAACATCGACCAGTTCGACGTGACGCTCGTGAAGGCGACGGAAGTTGCTCCGGACACCTCCAAACAGGATACCTCCAAGCAAGATACGGCTATTGGCGATTCAACGAAACCGGACGCTATCCCGCTGCTTTCGGGTGCGACGCTTTCGCAG
>CAMZDZ010000002.1 GCA_947305535.1 uncultured Fibrobacter sp. | reverse complement strand
ATGCTCCAGCAAACGTAGCCGTCATTCGTGGAATTGAAAATCTGGTTCGCCTCGTTCATCATCATCCAGAACGGCTGATGGAAATACAGCGTACACAGCGCGAAGAAGGCCATGAAAATCTGCGCCAGCGAAAGGACTACCAGGGAGTCCTTCTTCAGGAGCTTGCCGCTCACCGCACTGCCGATGGAAAGGCCGAGGATAAAGGCGGAAAGCATCTGGTCGAAGCTGTGGCTCGAGGAACCCATGAGGAGGCTGAGCAGGCGGATCCAGACAATCTCGTAGACAAAGGAAGTAAGGCCGGTAATCGCGGCAATCCAGAACCACGTGCTCTTCGGCGGCATCGGGAGCTTGGTATCGACAACGACTTCCTCGACTTTCTCTTCGCCATCGTCGTCCTCGCGCACGGGAGAAGTCCCAAAGCCGATGACGCCAAAAATCGTCGCCAGCAAGAAGTTGATGGAGGCGGCGACGCAGAGCGTCACGTGGTTACCGAAAACGGGGATGAGCGTGTAGCTCGTGAAAAGGATACCGATGGCAGAACCCAGGCTGTTCGTGAAGTAGAGCATCGGGAGCGAGACTTCCGCGCCGCTCTTGCGCATGAGCCCGGCCGCGATAAAGGGGAACGTCATGCCGACGGCAATCGCGATGGGGAGCGTGCTGCCCGTCGCAAGCACCACCTTCACGACTTCGGCACCGCGGGAACTCAGGCCCGCCACAAAAGAAGAATCGTAGAAAATACCCGTGAGCCAGTTGTAGAGCGGATGGTACGCCACGCCGCCGATACCGATAGCCAGTTCCACAGCGGCATAGCCCAGCAGCGGACGCTTGATCTTCTCGACCAGCTTGCCCGCGACAAAGCTGCCGATAGCAAGGCCGCCCATGTAAATGCAGAGCGTAAGCACCTGCCCATAGCTGGAGTGCCCGAGAAAAAGTTTAAGGTAGCGTGCCCACGAACCCTCGTAAATGAGGCCCGCGAACCCGGAAAGGGCAAACAGGATATAGACTAGGATGTTCATGCCGTAATTATAATTAAAACGGCTCGAGCGATAACGGCGGGGCACATTGCCCGCACCATAAAAAAGGTTATTTCGGTTCCTTCGCTTCCTGGGAACTGAGCAGGCGTTCCCGGGTCTTTTCGCGGCTCATCCACGTCAGCACCAGGTTCTGCCAAATCACGTAGCAGGTCGGGGCGAGAGCGACGACGGGGCCTGCGTACAAAGTAGAAATCCAGATAACCAGCGTCGTATTCTTCTGGCCCATGCTCTGTGAACCTTCGATGGGGCGACGCTTGCGTTCGCAGAACCAGCCCAACCAGAAAAGGACCACGCAAAGCACGAGCGACACGCCCGCCATCATCGGGAGCTTACCGCTGTTCCAGAGTTCGGTGAAACCCATCTCGCGGATATCGAAACTCGCCTTCGAGATGATGACAAACACCGAAAAGGTCCAGATGAGCATCGTGTATTTCTGGAATTTGGCGGCGCGGTCAGCAAGTTCCGGGTAAAAAGCACGCAGGCCGAGCGCAAAGGCGAGCGGAATGCTGATAATCGGCTGGATGGTATTGAAAATCTTCATCGCGATTTCGGACAGGCTCGCGTCGGCGCCAGTGAGGTAACCAAAAATAATGGGAATCGAAAAGCAGGCGAGCAGGTTCCCGCTCAAGAAAATCTTCAGGGCAAGCGAAGCCGAACCGCCCAGCATCTTCGCCATCGCAGGAGCGGCATTCGCGGGCGGGCACAGCGCGATAATCGCACCCCCGAGCAAGACTTCCCGCGGGAGGTTAAACAGTTCCACCACCCCCCAGAGGGCGGCAATCAACAGAAGGCTCGCGACAAAGGCGCGGACCTCAATCCTGAACGTATAACCGTGCGTCTGCGGAGGGATCTTGGTGACAAACGTCAGGAACATCATCGAACCTATCAGGAACGGCATCATGGGCGAAAGCACGTGAGCCTGCGGAAGCACAATGCCCAGCAGAATGGCAAGAGGCATCAATATGGAACGTAAATTTTTCATGTTCGGCTAGCCCGCTTGTCCTTCCAGGCAAAGAAATTGGCCAGCACCGTTCCGCTGATGGAATGGTACGCGCAGCTCAGCGCGCACGGGACCACGCAAAGCACCGCTTCGGGATGCGCGGCCACATTCTCGGGGTTGGCAAAGAATCCCGCGGCAAGCACAGTCGCCATGCCGGCGTTCTGCACGCCCACCTCGATAGCGATGGTGCGCTTTTTCGCCGTATTGAACTTGAACACGCGACCCACGCTGTATCCCAGGACATAGCCCAGGGCGTTATGGCAGAACACCACCGCGAGCACAAGGAATATGAGCCCGAGGCCGTTCGTCAGGAGTTGCGGACGCACCGTCACCATGACGCCACCCACAATCAGCATGAGCCCGATAACGCTCACGGCAGGCATGCTGGACTGGATTTCCTTGAACACGGCACGGTGTCCCAGGAAGTAGTTGAGCAAGAAGCCGATGGTCACGGGGAGAATGGTCACGTACAGAATATTCAGGAACATCCCGAGAGCGTTCACGTTGATGCTGGTGTCCGCAAGCCACAGAACCAGAAGCGGAGTCATAATCGGGGCAAGAAGCGTGGAGACCGTCGTCATGCCCACGGAATACGCCACGTCACCTTTCGCGAGGAAGCTCATGATATTGCTCGAGACACCGCCGGGGCAACAACCCACGAGAATGATGCCCACGGCAAGATAGGGGTCAAGCCCGAAGACCTTCGTGAGCGTGAACGCCACTAACGGCATGATGGTGTACTGCGCCGCGGCACCGAGCAATATGTCGAGCGGACGCTTGAACAGGATCTTGAAATCCTGCACCGAGAGCGTCAGGCCCATGCTCAGCATGATGATGCCGAGGATTACCGAAGAAACATTTCCATGGACCCAGCCAAATGCAATGGGAAGGAAGAAGGCTACGATTGCGCTTGCGATGACAAAGGGGGAAGCGTACGAAGAAAGAACGTGGCACACGGCCCGAATAATCTTGAACATGCGCTAAATATAGCTTTTCCCTTACTTGCAGGTAAAGCCCTGCAGTTCGAGGCCGGCACGCATTTCGCCATAGGTCGAAGTGCGCTTCATGTCCATCGCCTTCATGAATCGGCAGTCGTTGTCGATGTGCATGCGGAATCCCGTCAAGGTCGGCGTGACTTCGCCCTTGCCGCTGGACTGCATCCTGGCGAGGATCTGTTCGCGCTGGGGTTCCATCTCGGGCGGGATGAACCCGTCGGTGACGATATCCACGTTCTCGATCTCGTTCTCGCCGAACACGAACGAGATGGTCACGAGATTCTTGATGCCGTTGAACTGGCCGTTCACCTTGCACACCAGGTTCTTCGGGGAATTCTTGGACTTCTTGGCAGGCTTCGCAGCCGTCTTCTTGGGCGTGTACTGCAATGCAGAAAGCAGCTGTTCTTCCTTGACGACACCCACGAGGCGGTCGAGAATCTTCCCGTTCTTTATCAGGAAGAATGTCGGGAAGGCCTGGATCGGGAGGGATGCCTTGATGTTGTCGATACCCGGTTCGTCGATGCCGACTGTCGCGACCTTGATGTCGGGGTAGTTCTTCGCGATGCCGATGAGCGTCGGGATCATGATGAGGCACGGGGGGCAGCTCGTCGAGGTGACATCCAGGATAACCGGCTTCTTGGACTTGAGAACCTCGCTTTCGAAATTGCTGTCGTTGACCTTCACGATTCGGATATCTTCGTCGGATGCCGCATTGACGAAATTGAAACCGCCCGCGACAAGAACCACGGCCACGGCAAAAGCGGCAAAATTCTTTACAAAACGCCCTTCGAGAAATTTCATTTTTATCTTCCTTGTTTTCTAGTGACAAAATAGCAACTTCGTGCGGACTGGGTTCCAAAAAAGCTATCTTTTTACCCATGCTACGTTCAAAGTACCAGGCTTTCACGGACACGACTTCCGAGAACGTCTTCAAGGCCAAGAAACAGGCGAACCCCCTCACGCTGGTCGTGCTGGGCTACCTGCTCCTCATAACGGTCGGAGCCGTACTTCTCTGGATTCCCGTTTCCACGCGCGAGCCCATCGACTTTCTGCAAGCGCTCTTCACGGCGACATCGGCCGTGTGCGTCACCGGGCTTTCCGTTATCGACATCAGCTCCACGTTCACGAATTTCGGCAACTGGGTGCTCGTCGTCCTGATGCAGCTGGGCGGCTTGGGTATCATGACCGTGTCTACAGTGCTCATCCTGCTTGCCGGCATGCACCCGGGATTCAACCACCAGTCCGTACTGCTCTCGAACTTCACGCAGGAAGGTAACGTCGACGCGAAGCGCATCCTCATGGCGGTGCTCCCCTTTACCTTCATCCTCGAAGCCATCGGCGGAGTCGTCTACTTTACGCAGTTCAGCGGCATGGAACTTTACGACCGCATCTTCTGCTCGCTGTTCCAGGCGGTCAGTTCCTTCTGCAACGTCGGGTTCACACTGTTCCCCGACTCGCTCATGCAATTCCAGCTCAACCCCTTCATGAACATCACGACCTGCGTGCTGGCGCTTGCGGGCGGATTCGGCTTCCTCGCCATCACGGAATTGCAGTACGCCTTCGACTTCAAGCGCCGCAAGTTCCGCAAGATTTCCCTACACACCCGCATCGCGACGTTCTGCACGTTCGTCATCGCCGGGGCAAGCATCCTCGCCTTTACCCTCACCGAATGGGGCAACACGCTCGACGGCCTGAGCCTCTTCGACAAGTTCCAGACCACGGTGTTCATGGCCTTCACGAGCCGCACTGCCGGCCTCAACACGGTCGACACCCCCGCCCTCTGCGCCAGCTCCCTGTTCTTCTTCATCATCATCATGTTCATCGGGGCAAACCCCGGTAGCTGCGGTGGCGGCATCAAGGTCACCACGGCGGCGGTCATCGGGCTGCTCGGATTCAACCGCCTGCTCGGCCGCGAAAAGACCCAGGTCATGGGCCGTACCATTCCCGAAACCACAGTCGATAAAGCCATTCGAATTTTTGTCGTGGCCATCGTGGTTATCGCTCTTGCGACAATGGTCCTGCTCTGCACGGAAATCCCCGCCGGGGTCGGATTCAGCCAGAACGGGACGCCCTTCCTCAAGGTTTTGTTCGAGGTGGTGAGCGCCTACAGCACGTGCGGGCTCTCCATGGGCCTCACGGGCGAACTCAGCACGGTCGGCAAGGTCGTCATCTGCTGCGTGATGTTCATCGGGCGTATGGGACCGTTGTTCCTCATCTCCGCCGTCGCCGGCCGGGTACAGAACACTACCTGGTTCGCCGAAGAAGACATAATGGTGGGCTAGAGGCACGAGGCTCCAGGTTCGAGGCTCGAGCCTACTTCCTACTACCTACTTCTTACTGCCTACTTCCTACTATTTACTACATTTAAAATATGGCATCTAAGCAGTACATCATTATCGGTCTCGGCAACTCCGCCATCTTCCTCGCCCGTCACTTGACGAGCCTCGGGCACGACGTGCTCGTGGTGGACAACCATCCCGAAAAGGTGCAGGACATCTCCAGCACCGTATCGCAGGCCATGGTCGCCGACTCTACCCGCAAGAAGCAGCTCGCGAGCATCCCGCTGCAGAAGGCGGACTCCGTCATCGTCTGTATCGGCGAGAACCTGGAAGCTAGCCTCCTTACCGTGCTGAACCTGAAGGAACTCGGCGTAAAGCACATCATCGCGAAGTCCAGTAGCGCCGCCCACTCGAGCATCCTCGAAAAGCTCGGCGTCTCGGACATCTTCCACCCGGAACGCGACAGCGCCATCGCCTTGGCCGAACGCCTGAACCGCCCGAACATGCTCGACTTCTTGCCGTTCATGGAAGGCTTCAGCATCGTCGAAGTCGTGTGCCCCAAGGACTTCATCGGCAAGACACTTAAGGACCTGAATATCACGCACAAGTACGGCGTGCAGGTCATCGCCATCCGCGACCCGCAGGAACCGACCCCCAAGATCGGTAACCTCGCTGACATCGTGCTGCAAGAAGACGACGTGCTCTTCCTCATCGGCCCGAACGACGCGCTCGACAAGTTCAAGAGCTAGCCTCGAAAACGAATATCAAAAGAGAACGGGCGCCATATTGGCGCCCGCTTTCATATCCGGCCATCCACAGACCTCCCTGACGGGAGATTCTTTATGCGAATCGCTTGTGCAGGACCTTGATTTCCTGGATGAAGGAGAGGTCCAGCATGCTGATGGAATCTTCCTTGTTCTTCTGGATTTCCACGATGAAGGGAGCCTTGGCCAGGTGCAGGGAATGCACCGAGAACACGATTTCTTCTTGCTGGGCCATGCGCTTGTTCGGGTCCTTGATCTGGGCGGCGAGCAGCGTACCCACCGTCTTCGCGTAGCGCAGCACCTTCACGAGGTCGAACGTGTTCAGCTTCTGGTAGAGGCTGCCGTACTTCGTGGAGTTCATCGTCGTCTGCAGGGAATCGCTGTCGGCAGATTCCTTCAGGTCGTAGTCGGGCTTGCCGGCCTTGGGCCAGGCCACCGCGAATTCCTTGCGCCATTCCTCGTCGGAGACAGGCTTGCGGTTGTCCGTAGAGCGGTTCACGAACGGGCAGTAGCCGAAGTTCTCGAGGATGTCGAAGGCGTAGCCTTCCTTCTCGGGATTCAGCACAAAGCCGTAATTCGGGATAAACTCCTCGACACATTCCATGAACTGGGCGAAGTTCGAAAGTTCCGAAAGGATCTGCTTGTTGTCGATCTTCATCAGGCGCACCGAGCGGACGCGCACGCCATAGAACGAGGAGTTCCATTCCTCGAGGGTCGAAAGGACGTTTGCAGGCGGCTTGATCCAGTTGCAGAAATGCTCCACTTCGGATTCGGGCATCCCGCTCTTGAGGCCTTCCAGGTAAACGTCCTTGGCAAGCGTGAAGCAGAGCATGGTCTCGTCGTTCTTGACGTTGGCAAGGCAGGCGAGCGTAAACAGCACGCGCGGGGAAGTTTCCACGGAAACGACCACGTCGAAGTTCGGGAGCGCCGAGATGTTCGGCTGCGGCAACTGCACCGACGAAGGCGAAATCCATTCCTTGCCGTTCGTGCCGAGCTGTACGGCGGAGACCTTCCCCTGCACCATACGGAAATCGACAAGGCCGAGCAGCCAGAGTTCACGGAGGGGACGCGGCAGGTATTCCCAGGGGAGCACCTTGTTGCGTTCGAGAATGCGGTACGAAGGGTCCATCACCCAGAAAAGGAAAGCCGCTTCCGAAATGCTACGACCGTCTTTCAGGGATTTCAAAAGTTGTTCAAGATGTCCGCGGTCACCGTGGAAACGGCGGTTGAGCCACCAGTTCAAGATGTCCTGGTGCAGGCGGAAGCCGTTCTTGCGCAGGAAGTCGAGCGCATGTTCCGACGGCACGACAAAGGCGTCGTCCTGTTCAAGCCAGCCGTTCTGCGTAAGGAACGAGAAAATGAGCATGAGCTCGTTCTCGGCGGCCTTTTCACTCATGCGGCGAGACATCGAGAAGGCCTCGACGCAAAGCATGCGGCCACGACGGTGCAGCGAGCCGTTCGTGTTCACGCGCAACTCCCTGCGCTGGGCAAGGGAGAGGACAAAGCACACGTGCCAGTCCAGCATGCGCCCAAACGAAGCCACCGGCGACGTCGTATCGAACTCGACGGCTTCATCTATCTCGAAGCAGCCGACAAAGTTGGAAAAGCCCTGGTACACGGGAGTCGTGGAGGCGGAACGCCACAGCACGAATTCACGGCACATGGAGAGCAAAAAAGTCTGCAGGTCGCGGCTTTTGTTCACCGGGATGGTCAAGCGCAGTTCGTTAAAGGTGAGACCGCGCGCACCGCTATGATAAAGCAGGTTCAGGCAGCGACGCTGCCATGCTTCCATTTTCGAGAACAGCGTAGCGACGCGTTCCCTGTCACAAAAGAAATCCAAAGTCTCGCGCTGGATCAGCGCGTTATTCAACAAGCCTTTCTTACCAAAAGCCTTGGCATGCGCAGCACGGAGAAGCGGCTTGGACATGCCATCAAAAAAAGCATTCAAGTCAAGCATAAGCACCTTACAATAGGGATGCCAAATTTAGAAAATTTTTCAAGTGCACGTGGCTAGATGTACTTCTTCACGTCGTCTACAGAGAACAGGAATTTCTGTTTGAAGTTCCATATTTTCTGGAAAGTCTTGCCGTAATGCTCGGTAACGACGCGATTGTCGAGAATGAGCACCTTGCCGGAATCGCCTTCCGTACGCAGGAGCCTTCCGAGTCCCTGGCGCATTTCCATGTACGCCTCGGGCACGTAGTAGCTCTTGAAGGGGTTCTCGCCACGCTCCTTGTATTCGTTGCTGAGGCCCGCGACCACAGGGTCGGAGGGGTTCGGGAACGGGAGCTTGGTGATCACGAGCAGCTTGAGCGCGTCGCCCGGGAAGTCGACACCTTCCCACAGGCTCTGGCAACCGAGCAGGCAGGCGCCGCGTTCCTTGCGGAACATCGTCACGAGGCTGTCGAGAGAGCCATCCACGTTCTGGCAGAGCAAAAGCTTGTTCTTCGCGGCAAAAGCCGGAGCGAGAGCCGCCTGCGCCTTGAGCATCGCGGCAACGCTCGTGAACAGCACCATCGTATTGTCTTCGACATCCGGAAGCACCTTCACGAGAGTATCGTTCATCGCGTCGACAAACTCCGGAGCGGAAGGCTTCGGCAGATACTTGGTGACAAAGACGGAACGGCGACCGGAAGGAACCTGCTGTTCGCTGTACACGCGGTAGAACGGTTTTTTCGTGGAAGCGAGGCGGTCCATGCCCATACGGTGCATGAAGTATTCCACGGAGTTCTGCACGGCAAGCGTCGCCGAAGTGAACGTCGCAGACTTGATCCACGGGTAGAACTTTTCCAACCACATGGATTCAAGGTGGAGCGGATAGGCGTACATCTTGAGCGTATGCGGGTTATAGGGTTCCTCGAGGCTGAAGACCCAATCCTTGCGCCCGGCCTTGACGATAAACTCGAAGTCGGCCATGTAACGGTCCATCTCGGCCATGCGGCCGTCGGCATCGTTCAACAATCCTTCGATTTCCTTTACACCACGGATTTCGGCGAAGGCGGCCTCGCAGGCGGTCTTGACCGCGGCATACGCTTCGGAGAACGGCGTGGTGTCGACGTCGTAATCCGCCTGGATTCCGTTCGCAAACACAAGCCCGCTGCGGCTGACCTTCATCTTGCCGATCTTCTTGCCAAGCTTCATGAACAAACGGTGCAGCGACTTTTCCATCTCGTTGAGAGCGAGCGTGAACTGGTCAAGCTTTTCGACAGAGGCCGAAGCACTCTCCGGGAGACGGGTCTTGATGGACTCGATAAGTCCGCCACGGCCGTTGCGCGCCGGCACGAGCGTCTTGATGATGTTGCGGAAAGTGAAGAACGATATGGTCCTGCTGAACGCCTGGTTGCTCGCGGCGGGCAGGCGGTGCGCCTCGTCGAAAACGATATGTTCGTACGCAGGCAGGAGGGCGAAATCGAGGGAAAGGTCCGCAAGGAACAGGGAGTGGTTCACCAGGAGCAAGTTCGCCCCGGAAGCGCGGCGCTTGGCCGAGAGGGAGGGGCACTTCGCGTAATGCGGGCACTTTTCGCCAAGGCACGAAGCGGCGTTGCTCGCGAGCTTGGACCAGAGCACCCTATTGCGGCTCACGCTGAAGGAGGCGCACTCGTTGATGTCGCCGGTCTCCGTCGAGAGCACCCACGGAATGAGCGCCATGAACGAATCCAGTTCCTCGCCCAGCAAAAGCGAAGAGGAGGCCGCCAGTTCCTCGAACTTGCGGAGGCAAAGGTAGTTGTCGCGGCCCTTGAGGATAGCCGGGACCAGCTTGCCGTTGTAAATCCCCATAATCTGCGGGAGGTCGTTTTTCCAGAGCTGTTCCTGCAGGGCGCGGGTCGCCGTGCTGATGACCACGCGTTCGCCGCTCACGGCCTTGTTCGCGGCACTCACCAGGTAGGCAAGCGTCTTGCCCGAGCCCGTCGGGGCCTCGATGACGCAGATGCCGCCCTTGTACATGTTGCGTTCCACGATGGAGGCGTAATCCTGCTGCGTCTCGCGCGGCACGAAGCCTTCGACAAACATCGAAAGGAACCCGTTTTCCTTGAAGAACTCGCTTACGCGCGGAGCCTTTTCCTGCGGGAGCGCGGCGGGAGCGGGGACCTCGGGCAACTTGTACTGGGGCGGCGTCCACTTGCCCTTGGACTTGCCGAATACGGATTCCCAGTCGGAACCTTCGCCGATGCGCTTGATGGCGTCGACGAGCCACGGATCCATGGAAGCGATTTTCTCGTAAGCCATCACGAAGAGCCTGCCGCAAGCATCGGCATCGGGCAAGGCGCGGTGGGCACGGCTCCGCTCGATGTTCAGCATCTGCACGAGCGTATCAAGACGGTGGTTCGGCGCATCCTGGTAGGCAATGCGCGAGAAAGTCAAAGAATCCCAGAACGGATGGCTCTCGTAGTCGATCCCCACCTTCTTGAGGGAATTCCTGAGGAAGCGGGAGTCGAATGCGGCGTTATGCGCCACCAGCGGAAGGTCCCCGACAAATTCGCAAATCTTGCCGGCAATGTCGGCAAAGCCCTGGGCAGCGTCCAGGTCGGCCTTGCTGATGCCCGTCAGGCACTCGATGAACGGGCGAAGTTCCGCCTGGTCCGGCTTCACCAGAAAGTCGAGGTTGTCCCCCGGCTTGCCGTTGACGAATCGGACGAGCGCGACTTCGATTATCTCGTCGCTCTCGAACTCGAGCCCGGTCGTTTCCAAATCCACAGCAACAAAATCAGGAATTTTCTTCATCTTTCCATCCTTTATGGCAGCGCCGGCAATGGGGTCGCCACCAAATCATTTAAAACGTTCTCGCCGTTCTTCACCTTGATCGTGTCGTTAGGCGCCCTCCAGGGTTTCCCGTGACGGAACGGGAAAAGCGAGCCCGCATCGGGCGTGAGCTTGCCTTCTTCGGCGTAGTAGTAATCGATAAAATAGTTCCCCTCGACAATGTCGTTGAAGGCGAAGCTTCCATCGGTACCGCAGACCGCATAAGAATACGTCTTGGCGTCAATGGAGTAAAGGCGGACTTTTGCGCCAGACTTTGCACCGGGAATTTTTCCACGCAGCATTGCCAGCTTGAGCTTGGAAACCGTCTCGAAGCGCAACAGGCGACGGTACTTCAGCTCGACCACCGTATCGCGGACGCCGTTGCTGTCGGCGGCGGCAAGAGTCGTGTCCTGGTAACCCTGCAAAAAGTCCACCGTCACGTCGGTCGGCCAGGGCTTCTCGTTAAGCACGAGGTAGCGGATAGGGTCGATGCGCTTGACCTGCACCTGGGCCGTATCCTTGTTTATCGAGACATAGTACGTCTCGTTCAGGGAATCCAGAACCGGCTTGTCGTATGCGAACACCAGCGAGTCGTCCGGGAAAGCGGTCTTTGCCTTGCCCAGCATGGCCGTCCTGGAAATCGAGGGGGGCATCGTGTCGCCCTTCATTTCTTGCCATTCCCAGTCCAGCTCGTTATGCAGCGTGTCGAGAGGACGGAACAGGGAATCCCGCGCCTTCGCGCAGATGAACTTGTACGAAGTTTCCGGCTTGGGCTTCTGGCTGAAATAGAACCTGGGCTTGTTCGAGGTCGCGCCGAGGTAGACATACGAAGGATAAAGCTCCGACTTGTCGGGAGCGACCAGCTTGCAGTTCGACGTATCGGTAAAAGCGGAATCGAAATAGACCGGGCGGGTGAACGTCGCCTCGATCACGGAGGCACCCGGCTGCGTCAAGGTCGACAGTTCCAGCATCGTGGTGTCCTGGTCGGCAAGCGGGACCCACAGCGTGTCAGCCGTCGTGGAATCCAGCGAGAGGTCTCCCGTCCACACGCCGACCAGCTCGGAACTCGCCTCGATTTTCTGGTTGCCGTTCGCATCCAGGAACGCGACGACGCGGTAGCGTCCCGGACGAAGTCCGGACAGCACGAAGTTGCCCACGCTGTCCGTGCGGGTCAAGTAGAGCGGAGGTTCCTTCGCAAGCATCGGGAGGGTATCCAGCGCGTGAGTCGCTGTGTCGCGGTACTTGTCCAGGTAATGGCGGGATTCACGTTCGCTTCCCATCAAGAAAAGCCCGATACTCGGGTAGGCCTTCTTGCGCACCAGGGAATCATGCACCAGCACACGCCCGGCAAGCTTGAGCGAGTCGATCTTCGCACCGGTCGAAAAGACGACCTGGAAAGGCGTCGCGAGCATATTGCCGTGCAGGTCCTTGATTCCGCCCGCAAAAGTCACCGTGTAGGTCGTGCCCGTATCGAGTTCGGCACGCGACGTGAGCACGAGCGTCTTGCCGCTCACCTCGAACTTCATCTTCTTGTCGATCGGCGGGGAGATGGAGACGGCGCTACGCGGCACCGACGCGTTGATCCACTCGTCGAATTCCAGCTTCACGTACAGTTCGTTCGGATGATTCGTCGTATTCGGAGCCGGGTAGACAGCGGCCACGCGCGGCGGCAGCTTGTCTTCGGGACCACCGCCGGGAGCCACCTGCGTCGCACAGGAGAGCAGCATCGCCATTCCGGCAAAAGCGAATACAAACGGCAGGAACTTCATCATCAATCAATCAGGTCAATAATTTTACCGATGCGGGTCCAACGGATTCGGAAGGGCAGGCGCCACCAGGTGAACGGGTTTCCAAGCGCGAACGCCTGGTCGTCATTCTCGAACGAGAAATAGAGCACAAAGGCCTTGGCGCGGATATTGCGGAGCGTCACGAAGCCCCAGTAGCGGCTGTCGGCGGAATTGTCGCGGTTGTCGCCCATCATGAAGAACAGCGGAGTCTTGATCACATAGTGGTCAATCGGATTGCCGTCCACGATAAGACGCCTGCGGATTTCAAAATGCGGGGCAGAGGAATTCGCGGCAGAGGAATCGACAGCAGCACCTGCGACCGCGGAATCAGCAACCGCGGCGGTATCGGCAACCGGCTGCGCGTTCAGGCGTTCCACGTTGCCCTCGAGGTCCTGCAACTGAGCGCCCTCGAAAGCGATGTAGCTGACCTTACGGGCGAACGTCCCCTGCATTTCCTCGGGAATCACGACAGGCAGGAACGCCATCCTCGCATAGTCCTTGTAGAACGCGAACGGCATCTTCCCGCGGACCGTATCGCCCTGGGTCACGCGTTGCAATACGATCTGGTTCCTTTGGAGCAAGGCGTTCAACGTGAACCCGCGTTCGCTCTCAACAGGAATGGCGAAGTCCTCGAACTCGTAATTGTTCGCCTCGACACCGTCCTTCCACAGAGAAATGTCGTATTCCACGCGGGAATCCGGATTCTCCTGTACCACCACGGAGCGCAGCCACCAGAGCTGTTCCAGGGAAAGGGAATCCACATACAGCGTATCGCCGACGGAAGGAATCACGAACGGGCCGCGTTCGTCTCGCGGAGAAGCGGAACGGTGCGTCGCTGTCCACTTGCCCTTCGCGGGAAGCGTCCGCTGCCACTGCCCATTCACGGCAAGCACGCCGTTGTGGACCTGCACGGTATCCCCGCTAACAGCCACGCAGCGCTTGATGTAGTCCTTCGGGCCATCGGGATAATGCACCAGGTGCGGCTGGCCTTCGGCGGGCTGATGGTCCCAGTAGACGTTGCCGAACATGAGCGCGTTGAACATGTGCGTGTAGCGCGCCGGATTGTTGTCCGGATATTCGGGCTCGCCAGGATAGCGGAAAATCACGACATCGCCAGCCTCGGGAAGCGCATAGCCCGGGAACTTCTGGTTCGAAAAGGGAATCGGCGAACCGTAGGTAAACTTGAGCCCGAGAAGAAAATCTCCCGTCAGCAGAGAATTCTCCATCGAGCCGCTCGGGATCTGGAAAGCCTGGACCACGTACTGGATTACAACAAGGGCAAGCGCGACCGGAACGATGATTTCCCGTGTCAGGGATTTCAAAAACTTGGGTAACGAAAACTTCTTTCCACTGTCCATCAGGAACTCCAAATTAAAGGTTCTTCACCTTCTTCACAAAATTGCGGCTCACCATCAGCTGCGTGTGGTCCTTGTCGCGCAGCACGACGTTCAAGCGGCTCGCGTCCGTCTTGCGCATCTCGGCAATGTAGTCGATAGCCACCAGGTGGGCACGGTGAATCCGCACGAACACCCTCGGGTCGAGTCGCTTTTCCAGGTCGACGAGAGGCGTGTCGATAATGTAGCGGTTATTCGTCGTATAGACCGTAGTGTACTTTTCCTCGCTCTGGAAGCGGATGATCTCGTCCACGTTCACAAGCAGGATGCGGTCGCCGATCTTCACCTGGATGCGCTGCATGTACTGGTCGTCGCCCTTCACCATGGAACGGAACTTGTCCCACGAGAAATCGCCGGGAATCTGCTGTTCCGTAGCCATCGTCGAGAAACGCTTGCGCAGCTTTGCAATAGTCGCCTCGAGACGAGCGGGCTCTATCGGCTTCAGCAAGTAGTCCACGGTGTTCTCTTCGTATGCGCGGAGGGCAAAGTCCTCGAACGCCGTCGTAAAGACAATCAGCGGCATGTCGTCGTCCATGTCCAGGCCGTGCAGCACGTCGAAGGCGTTCATGTCCGTCATCTGGATGTCCAGGAACACCACGTCAGGGGCCAAATCCTGGATCTGCTCTATCGCCGTCGCCCCGGAAGAGGCTTCGCCCACGATTTCCAATTCCTGGGCATAAGGTTCCAAAAGGGAACGCATACGAACGCGAGCGAGCGGTTCGTCATCAACAATGAGGACCTTACATAGCATAAATCACTCCACGACCTTTTGGGAATCGCTCGAATCCGAAACGGCCTTCATCTTGGGCATGGTAAATATGCGGACAAGTTCGCACTTCAAGTCGTCTTCGTTCAAGTAAACCTGGCCATCGTTGGTCAGCAGCTCAAGGTTTCCCAAAGAATTGCGCTTGAAATTCCAGTTGCGCCATTTGGGCAAAGCGAAGGTGATGACGCTGTCGGCACCGACCTCGTACTTTCCCTGGAGAGTATCGACCGACATCGTGTCCATGACCAAGGTACGGATCACCGACACGCTGCTGTCGGCAGCCAAAACGGCACGGACAATGAGCGCCTTGCAATCGTCGCAAGGGAGCTGGCCGGAATACTGGCCTGCCAATTCCGCAGGGACTTCCACACGCGGCAATTCGGGTAAAGGCTCTTTCTTTTCCTCCGAGCAGGCAAGCAAGCCAAGGCACGCCGCTAGCACAACCAATCTATACTTCATCATAAGGACAAATGTAACAAAATTATTTGCGGGCGCTTATCAAAAGCCCTTTGAATACACTATCCTGAATCCTAGAGTCACCCCACTGTAAAGCGGATCTTTCTTGTTGCGTTCTTTCGGGGCAATGTCAGCCACCTTGTCGGTCCATCCCCCGCCGCGAACGCACTTGTTTTTCCCTGTAGCCGGGCCAACAGGGTTCTTCTCGTCGGCAGTGGAATAGCTCGCATACCAGTCATTGACCCATTCGGCGACGTTTCCGGCCATATCGTAAAGGCCGTAAGCGTTGGGTTTCTTGCTCGCCACCTTCACCGGACCTTTAGTTTGTCCATAATACGCATAATCGGAAGCCGGTTCGTTCCCCCAATAATAGGTGGAGCCGTATTCTCCGCCATGCGCAGCAAGTTCCCATTCCATTTCCGTGGGCAGGCGAATCCCCTCAACGGAGTAATCGATTTCGAGGTCTTCCAAAAAGTTCTTGTCGCCCACCGACTTGTAGACATAGACTGTATCCAGGCCGACTTTCTTGGAAAGCGCGTTGCAGAACAGCACGGCATCGTACCAGGAGACATTCACGACAGGCAGGTTGTCGTCCAGTTTATCCTGATCCGGAAGCTGGCCGACAACGTCCTTATACAGGTCCTGCGTCACCTCTTTTGTCGCAATATAGTAAGGCGAAATACCATAATTTATCGAGCCGCGCTTGAACGTATAAGGCGGAATATAGACAAACTCCAGGCCATCCGTGGAATCACGGAAAAGGCGGACCTTGTCAATTTCCAGGGAATCCGTCTCGGTCGAATCGGCGGGATTGACATCCGCGGAATCGGAGCCCTTCCCGCCATCATCCTTGCCGCCATCGTCGCTGTCGTCGGAGCCGCCGTTACCGGCAGGGCCGAAGTTTTCCTGGACCGGTTCGATATCCACCGCATCACCGCCAGCACTGCAAGCCGACAAGCCGAACAGGGTCACGGCAAACGCAATCCCTGCTGCAAGGACTTTAGACGATTTGGCACAAGACATACGACCCCTCCCTAGTGGACGACGCCAACGCGGAACACCTTCTGCTTCGTTTTGCCGCCTTCGAAATCCACCTTCAGGCGCGCCGTGTACACGTCGCTTCCCAGGGACTTCAAGTCGAGGTGGTCAACCTGGTTACGGCCCGCATTGACACCGCCCAGTTTCTTCTTGTAAACGCAGAGGCCCGTAATATCGTAGAACTCAATGCTCGCGGACTTCGCGGGAGCGCCGATTTCAAAGCGCGCCTTGGCCACGCCGTTCTTCACCGGGTTCGGGAACACGAAGAATTCCGATATTTCCTTCTTGGCTTCCTGTTTCTTCACGTCGCCAAGACGGCTTGCATCAAAAAATCCGGTACGCTCGTTGCCGCCCGCCGGGAGCGCCCAGGCGGCGGAAGCCTTCTCGGCTCCGCTCGAAGCCTTCGCCAGGCGCACCGCGGAGGCGTTGTCGCGGTGGAACGCGTACAGCTCCGGCCCGGACGCCTTTTTCGAAGTCACCGCATCCGTCACGAAAATGGACAGCGGTTCGTACATCTCGCCATACTCGAAACTACCCGCGGCGACCGGGAAGCCGTCCTTCACCTGCTTGCCCGCACCCGTGTAAGCGTACACGAGCCCGTCGCTGCTCGGCACCAGGATTTCGGGGACCTTGTCGCCCGTCACGTCCACAATCAGCGGGTCGCTAAAGAAGCCGACAACGGGCAGGCCGCGGCTCAGCTTCACCGGGAATCCCGGAAGCGGCAGGCCAAAGCGGTCCAGCGCATACAGGAGGTTGTCGCCCAGGAACACGATTTCGGGATACCCGTCACCGTTGACATCGCCCAGCGCCATGCCGGAGGTTTCATCCTTCAATCCGGACGTGCCGGAAAGTCCGCGCTTGTAAACATGCAGCCAGCTCGGCTTGACTTTCACTCCGCTCAAGCTCACGCTCATCACGGACCCGCGGCTCCCGAGAACGATAGCCTCCACCGTCCCGTCGCGGTCGAGGTCCGTACAGGCGACGCGGAAATACTTGCCCTGGTTCCCCTTGGATTCCAGAAGCATCGAAGGCTCGCGGTAAACCGGCGCGACATCGGAATTGTTCCAGGAATCCTTCTCCACCGTATTCATGAAGAGCTTCCCGTCCTCACCGACAACGACCACCTTCGAGACACGGGAATCCCCGGAATCCTCGCAGAGAGCGATGTCCTGCGCATGCAGCGACTTCAGCGAGGTCTCGGAAACTGCTTTCTTGTGGTCACCAAAACTAACCGTCCACAGCGACGAATCCGTCGCAAAAAGCAGGTGGGCGCCGGCAACGACAGGCCCCGCCACGGCAGCACCAATCGTCAAGCCGTTCCCGACCGCGTCAAAATCGACGACTTCCTGCTCGGGAATTCCGCTCTTGAACGACGTGCGGACAAGGCTCCGGCGGTGCAGGGAATACGCGTTCGCGCCATCGCCGGCGATGCCCACAAGGGGTCCGAAACTCGGCGCCAGACGGTACAACGGCACGGACTCCACAGAATCATTCAGGCCGACCTTCTTCACGGACACCACGGTGTCGGCCGGGAACAGGGAGTCTCCGAGAGCGCTCATCGCCTGCAGGGTCCCATCTCCAGAAGCGAACACGACAACCTTGTCGTCCCCTTCGCCATCCACGAACACCGCGCCGCGCGGGGCGTTGGCAAGGCCGACCTTCTTCGGGAACTTGCTCCCTTCGATGCTTCCGTCGTCGATGCTGACGGTCACGCGGATGACCGGAGCCGCATAGTTCACGACGCTGTCGCCCATGAAGGAGTTCGCCGTCTTTTCCTTGCGCGCCTTGTCGGGCACTTCCACCGAAATCTTGATGCCGGTATAGCCGCCCTGCGTAGTCTTCGTATTGGCGTATCCCGTCGGCAAGATGGTCTTGACCGTCTCGAACTTTTCTTTCGACTTGGAACCGTAACGCTTGTGCGGCAACAGGTCCGTTCCCGAGCCGTAATCATAGGTGTCGCGGCCGAGCGCATTCTTGAAGGTCTTGCCGATACTCAGCACACCGTCCGCCTCAACGAGCGAGATGCCGAACTGATGGTCGCGCAACGTATCGCCGCCCCAGGCATTCGCGTACCCATACGGCAAGGTCTCGCGCAGGTACCATTCGTTGACTTTCCACACGGCAATGCCGCTAGCCGGAAGCCCCGCGTCAAAGGAACTCAACGAAAGAATAAGTCCCTTCGCCTTCTTGTTATTCTTCTTGCATTTGTCCTCGACGCAGACGCTGTCTTCGAAGACGGTCCCAATGCTGTCGGCGACCACCGTCGTCACGGTCGTATCATCGTCGGCGGAGACATCCCCGAGTACGACATCCACTTTGCCGTCCTTGCGCCAGGAACGCTGGCGGTTCTCGATCAACAAATATTCGCTGCCGTTCAGCGGGACCTTGACGATTTCGGTACCAAGCCCGCTACCCGCGGCCGCAATATCGACAGACACGCTCTTTCCCGCCGTGGGGCGGACTTCCTTGACCTTGCTCCAGCCCATGTACAAGCGGTTCCAGGCATTCGGCAAGGCGGGCATAAATCCGTTTCCGGCACTGTACCCGGCAAAATCCATCATGTCAAAATATCCCAGGCGCGAGATTCCCTTCTCCACGTCGTAGGTGTTCGGCAGACCGAGTTCGCGGCCAATCTGGTTCACGAGAAATCCATTGATACCCCAGTTCAGGCCGTCCTGCGACGCCGTCTCGCTCAAGACCATGATCGACTTAAGAGTATCGATGGCGGCATCCTTGAGCGCAATGCCCGTCACGACGGAGGAATCCTTGCTCACTTTCTGCACGGCAGCGTAGGCGGAGTCCGAAGAGAGGTATTCCCATGCGCCGCCCGAAACATAGCTGTCCCAAAAGTCGCCCGGAGTGTCGGCACCGTCGGTCCCCATGGAACCGCCGTCCACCAACTTATTCGCCCCCGCATGGATAATCATATAGGCACGTTTCGTATTCGGGTTCTCGGGCAGGGGGACACTGAACGGAGAATTCTTGGAACTATGGGCGGCCATCACGGCATCGTAGACGAACGAAAGGTAGTCACGGCTACGGGCCTCATCGTAGGCCGCCGTCTTCTCACCCTTCATCTTCTTGGTACGGTTATAGTCGATAATAGGTTTCTTCAGCGTATAGACCGTCTGCCCCAGGGAGGAATCGGGGAAAATGCTCGCCTTAATAGCCACCTTCCCGCCGCTCGCCGCCTGGAAATAGGCGTTCGCAAAAGCGAAATGTTTTTTCCAGTACGAAACGGAATTGCGCATTTTCACGGGATCAAGGCTATAGGCATCCTTCTTTTTCAGGTCGGAACCGAACGTGCCGTCACCTGTGGTAAGGGAGTTGTCCGGCTTTTCCTGCTTGAACTGGACCAGGAAGGCATAGACTTCAAGCGTGTCCGCCGCGAAGGCGGCAGAGGAGAACATGCAAAGCAAAAGAACTAGAACTAATTTCTTCATACACTATCCAATCTACAAAAAATCATCACTCGATACGCTGATAACTCTTGGGAATATTGAGGCGCCAGACTCCCAGGCTGAACGGTTGCCCGTGTTTCACGGTCTTCACCTGGATTTCCAGGTATTTTTTCCCATTCCGTTCAAAAACCACATGAGAGGGGACCTTCTTCCCTTCAAATTCCTTGAACCCGTCGAACCGCGTCACCTCGGGTTTCCCGTCACGGCCGGCCCGGCTTATCCAGGCCACGTCCTCCCCTTCCCTGCCGTAGCTGAACACGCGTCCGTTCGGCTCCACGGCCTTCCCGTCGCCCTGGTCCTTGTACTCCTCGGGCAAAAGCTTACCCTCAAAGATGGAGGCGACCTGGTGGATATGCACCATGGGGACCGTGTTGTCGCTAAAGATGCCCACCATGTAACCGGCACCCTTCACGTACATCTTTTCTGTCGGGAAAACGACCTGCCAGCCTTCTTCCTGCCACAGCACGCTGGCCACGCCGATACCCATCGCGCCGGTCAGTTCCATGCGGTAGCGCTTGCCGGGCACGGAGAACAGCACCGCGTCGAATTCCTGTTCCTTGCCGGCCTTGTCGAAAATGGTAAGCTTGAATTTCGCCCTCAGGCTGTCGGGGGGAGCCACCTCGGCACTGCCGGGGGCGTCCAGCTTGCCCGACGGTTTCGAGCCGGCGCACCCGCAAAGCACGGCTACAGCGAGCAGCGCGCAAGCGAAAACGCAAAATAGCGGAAAATGTTTTTTTGCAGCCCCGAGCATAGCCGCCTACTGCTTCTTGCCCGAGAAAAAGGCCTTGGCTTCGGGATGGTTCGGGTTCAACTCGAGCAGGGTCTTGTACGACTTGGTCGCTTCGTCCTTCATGCCCAACGCCGCCTGGATGGCACCGATATGCTCCCAGTACACCGCGTCCTCGTGCATGTTCTTCACGTCGATAAGCGCCATCACGTCGTAGGCCTGCTTGTAAAGCCCCTTGCGGAAAAGGCCCCAGGCCTTGGAATCCAGGTACGCCTCGCGGGCAGGCGCATTGCCTATCTTGTCGAGCGCCTTCTGCACAAGGGCAAGACCGCGGTCCACATCGGCGGCAGAGCGGTTCAAGTCAATAAGCGAATAGCCGTAGTAGTTCATGATTTCGGGGAAATCGATCCCCGAGGATTCCGGCTGCTTGAGCAATAGCTCAAACATGGCGAACGACTCGTCGATACGTCCCATGCGTTCCAGGTTCATCGCCATGTAGACGCGCGTCCCCATGTCCGAAGAATCCGCAAGCAGCAGGCTCTCCCAGAAAAGTTCCGCCCTCTCGCGGGCTTCCTTCGCGTAGGCCTTCATCGAGTCCGTCGCATTGACGTTCTTCTCGATATCGCTCGCCTCGAACGTGTATATGCGCGCATAGGCGTTGCGGAACTGCCGGTGCATGCGGCTCGCCTGCTTCCTCATCTCGTTCGCCGACGCGGAATCCACGCCGACAGGCGGGTTCCACTTGCTCCATACCGCCAACAGGGAGTCCAGCATCGTGTAGGCCTTCTTGTACTCGCCCACATAGCCGTACGTCATCGCGAGCATCGGCTTCTCGCCGCCCATCGACGCGGAGTCGGCCTTCTCGGCATAGAGCACGGCGTTCTGCTTGTCGTTTTCGCTCAGGGCGATACTCGCCAGGGAACGGTAAGCGTTCGCCACGTAAACGGGCTGCGATTCCAGCAGCTCGGCCGCCTGCTTCAAGTGGACCTTCGCGCTGTCCAGGTCCATCGCGATATATTCGTGATGGCCCAGGAAGTTCGTAAGGATAGGAGTACGGACGGAATCCACGTAGTACTTGTGCTTAAGGAACTGGTAAGCGCTATCCCTGTTCTTTTCGGCAATCGCCGTCATCACGCCGACAACAATCTTCTCGGCAATCGCGTCGGAAGACATGACCGTGTCGGCAATCGCGCGGGCCTCGGCGAGGCGCTTCTGCAAAAGCAATATCTGGACCTTCTGCTGCAACATGGCCCGGTCGCCGTTGGCGTTGTAGGCGGCATCCAGCAGCTCCACCAAGGCGGAGTCCTTGTTCATCTCGACAAGCAGCGTGAACTGGCGCTGGAACAGCGAAGGCATGTAGTTCACCTGCGGGAGCAGGAGGTCGTACACGCGCACGAGTTCCTTCTTGTCCTTCACGATCTCCAAGAACAGGCTGTAGTCGTAAAGCAGCGCCATGTCCTGGTAGTGCGAGGAATCAAGCCCCAGGTTGAAGTACTTCCGGGCGGAATCGGCCGCGCCGTCCTTCACGTAAAGGTGCGCAAGCAGCGCATAATGGCGGGCGAGCTTTTTCCCCTTCAGGCGGTTCGCCTGCTGCGCGTAGACCAAGGCGAGCGAATCGTCGCCGCGCATCGCGATCCTGTCGGCGACCTCGAAAGCCAGGTAACGGTTGCCCGGGTCTGCCTCGTAAGCCTGCATCATCAGCGCGTCGGCCATGTCGTGGGCGCCGCGCATTTCGAGGTTTACGGCCTGCAGGTACGCCGCATGGGCGGCATCCAGGTTCTGCGGGTATTTCGGGGATTCGGGTTCCGAAACATCGTCTTCCTCCTGCACGACGGCAGCGGAAGTTTCGGGAGCGGAACTATCGGATTTCTTCGCAGGCGCCGAACTGCACGCATCCATAAGGAGGACGCATGCGGCAAGCGTCAAAAAAGTTCCGAACACTCCCTTCATAAATATTCCTAGTCAACAATGACAAAATTAATCTTGGTATCCGGCGGAAGGTAGTCTCCATATTTCGGCGATGTCTCGAGAACCGTGCCGGGCGCGTAGCCCCTGTCCTCGGGGTCCTTCATGCGCTTGATCTTTCCGACGACAAATCCAAGAGCCTCGAGTTTCGCATAGACGTCATCCAGGGGAACACCTTCAAAGTTCGGGAGTAAAATCTTGCCCTTCGTCGCACCGGCCGAAATCACGACCTTCACAGTATCGCCGACGCGCACCTTGTCGCCAGCACCGGGAATGGTACGGATCACGACGCCGCGCGGAATGCTCGCGTGCGCGCCCTTCACGATCTCGCCCTGCACAAGCCCTGCGCGGGAAAGCGAGATGGCGGCCTGCTTCTGGCTCGTTCCGCGGAGGTCCGGGATCACGACTTCGCGCAGACCAAGGCTCGGCGTAAGCTTCACCGTGCGGCCGACCTTCGCTTCGCGGCCCGCCTTCGGCATCTGCACGAGCACCATGCCCGCGGGAACCTGGGCGCTGTAGCGGCCCTCTTCCAGCCATTCCGCCTTGAACCCTGCTTTAGCCAAAGCGGCTTCGGCGGCGGCCTGGTCCATGCCTTCGAGGTCAGGAACAATTTCCGTGCTGGTAAGCTTGCCGGCAAAAATCGGCATGACAATCTTATCTACACAAAAAGCCAGCAAAAAGAGAATCACGACCCAAATCAGAAGAGCCTTGACGACAGGGCGCCGCGTCAGCTTCGCCCAGACAGCCTTTAGTTTATCCATAATTAGCCCTTAGTCGCCCTTTCCTGGAGCATGTCTTCGTCGAAGATCACGATGTCCTTACCGGTCATCGCGATTGCGCTCGTCTTCACGAGCAGCGAGCAGATGCGGCTCACGGTCTCGCGGGTCGTACCGGACATGTCGGCCAGCTGCTGCTGCGTGGGACGGTTGTGGATGACCGTGACCATCTTGCCGTTGTCCGTGTGGATGCGCACGCCGCGTTCCTGCATCAGGTTGAGCAGCGTTCCCGCCACGCGTCCGCTCACGGACATCGTGGAGAGCGACCCGATCTGGCGGTTCGCCTTGCGCAGGCGCTTGCTCATCTCGCTCAACAGGCCCATCGCGATTTCGGGCGACTGGCGGATGAGCGTGAGGAAGGATTCGCGGTGGATGATAAGCAACTGGGCGTCCGTGACCGTGCGGACCGAGGCGGACCTGGGCTCGCCGTCGATCAGGGACATTTCACCGAAGAAGTCGCCGCGTTCAAGGAACGAAAGGATTGTCTCGCGTCCGTCGACGCCGGTCATATAGACCTGCACGGAACCCGAAGCGATCAGGTACAGCGCCTGCACCGAATCGTCCCCTTCCAGAACCACAGTTTCGTCGCGAACGAAGTTCTGGGCGACAACCAAATTCGCGAGCATCTTGAGCTGCTCCTCATTCAGTTCGGAGAAGAGTTCCACACCTTTCAACAAGCCAAGAATAGATTCGTTCATATAAATCTCCTTCGGTTTACAGGTTACTAATCTAAATCCACAATAATGCTCTGGTCGCGCTTTGCGCCGATAGACACCATGCCAATCTTCACGCCCACGAGTTCCGCCATGCGGTACAGGTACTTCTTGGCGTTCTCCGGAAGTTCGTCGAACTTGCGGCACTTGCTCGTGTCGACCTTCCAGCCCGGCATGTCCTCGTAGACAGGCGTGCAGCGGCCGACCTTCGACAGCTGGTTCGGGATGAAGTCGAGCTTTTCGCCGTCGCACATGTAGTGGGTGCAAATCTTGATGGTGTCGAACGTGTCGAGCACGTCGAGCTTCGTAATAGCGAGGTGAGTCAGGCCGTTCACCACGGCCGCCGTGCGGACCACCGGGGCGTCGAACCAACCACAACGGCGGTTGCGGCCCGTTGTCGCGCCAAACTCGTTACCGATGTTGCGCAGGGTGTCGCCAGTCTCGTCCAGAAGTTCCGTGGGGAACGGGCCGTTGCCTACACGCGTCGTGTAGGCCTTTACGACGCCCACCACCTGATCCAGCACCGTAGGACCGATGCCGGCGCCGCAGCTTGCGTAGCCCGCGACAGTGTTGCTGGACGTGACGAACGGGTACGTACCCTGGTCGACGTCGAGGATGGTGCCCTGGGCACCTTCGAACACGAGGCGCTTGCCTTCCTTGACGGCCTTGTAGAGCATCTCGCTCACGTCGCGCACGAACGGCTTGATCTTCTGGCCGAGTTCGAGGTAGTCCTTGATGACCTGTTCGGGGTCAATCTCGGGCACGTCGTACATCACCTTGAATTCTTCGTTGTGGACCTTCGCCATGGCTTCGACACGGGGACGCAGTTCGCGTTCGTCCATGAGGTCACCGACGCGCACACCAATGCGGTTCACCTTGTCGCTGTAGCAGGGGCCGATTCCGCGGCCGGTCGTACCGATTGCAGCCTTGCCGGCCTTCTTTTCCTTGGCCTTGTCGAGGGCGGAGTGGTACGGGAGCACAACGTGGGCGTTGTTAGCAATAAACAAACGGCCTTCCGGGTTAATGCCCTTGGTATGGAGGTCCGCAATTTCGGCGAGGGTCTGCACCGGGTCAAGAACGACACCGTTGCCAATGACACAAATCTTGTCCGGATGCATGATGCCGGACGGAATCAGATGGAACACAAATTTCTTGTCACCGACTTCAACGGTGTGGCCAGCGTTGGCTCCACCCTGGAAGCGCACGATGATATCTGCATCGAGCGTCAAAAAATCAACAATTTTGGCTTTTCCTTCATCGCCCCACTGGGAGCCGATCACAACACGATTTGCCATATTTCCTTCGTTTTAATCCTTAATAGTCAAAAGGGAATCTCCAAGGCACCTCCCAGGAGCCCTTTTTCGATATAAAGATATAAAAGTGACCGCAAACTAAAAGGCATTCTATCCCCGGCGATCGGCAAATTATCGTGAAAAAGGCGGGTATTTCGCTTTTTGCCCGTGCGGAGGCGGCAAAGAGCAAACAATCTTTAGCAAAGGGCGCCTGAATCAAGAGCGCCGCAAATCCGCTACCGGTCCAAAGTCCGCAGCAGCGAATCCAGCCGGTCGGAAAGCCTCACGGCACCGGCGGCCCCCAAGTGGTCAAAGTCGTTCGCCATGGAATCGGTATAGCCGTGCAAGCCGAACTGGTTCTCGTCCACCAGCACGAAATGGGGATACACCCGCGAAAGCGAGTCGAAATACTCGAAGGTCTCCATCACAAGGCTCCTCTTGACTCCGTGACGGCTAAACGCCCCGGTGTTCGCGTACTCCGGGGACTGCGGATAAACTAACCCGATAATCTTAAAGCCCTTGTCCGCCGTGCTGTCGATAAACGCCGTCAGGCTGTCGACGGAACTGGCGAAAAGGCCGTTCTGCACCTCGTTCATGACCGTATCGCGCATGATTTCCGGTTCGCCACCCCAGCCGTGCGACTCGATTTTCAGCTGCCCCCGCGTGTTGACGTAATCCACCGAGTCGGCGGCGGTATAGCGGACGTTCTCGTCGACCACGCTCACGAAACCCTCCGGGAGACCGTCCCTCCAGAAGTCGTGATTCCTGTCGTAATAGAATCCAGGCGCCTGGTTGTACACCGAGGCCATCCTGGAAAACCTCGTGTTCTTCATGAGGTCGGGAGAAATCTCGAAAACGAGGTACTTGATATGCCGGGCGTGGGGGACCACGTAGTTGTCCGCCAGGTAGAGCGACGCCCACATGTCCCCGCCGACATACCCGAAATTGAAGGAACGCATCGACATCCGGGACGGGTCGAAGCCCCTCTCGGTGCGGGAACTCCCGATGGCAATCAGGTCGAGGGAATCCTTCATGTCCCAGAACATGCGCATCTTCAGGCTCATCGCCCTTTCGTCCGCCCCGTAGACGATATCACGGTACACACCGGCACTGTCCAGGTCGAGGAAGCCGTCGCCCAAGGCGTGGCCCGCCATGACCCACAGGCAGGGATGCCACAGTTCCTCCGCCTCGACCAGTTCCACGACGCTGGAATCGTCCAGGTTCACCGCCGCGATCTTCCCATGGGCGCCACCGGCATTCACGAGCGTAACCACGGCCACATTATTCCCCCGGCCGGCCCATTCGGAATGGTCGAACGAGTAACCCGACGGCGCAGGAACCGCGGCAACGATCCGTCCTCCGCTGTCGGCAACGAGCAGTCGCTCGTGCACGCCGTACTTCGTGCCGGCGAACTTCCGGCCCGGCTCGCTCCCGAAATCGAGGAACAGAGTCCGGTCCGCCCCGTCCGCGGAAAGCGAGGCGTTACAGGCCTGCGCCCCTCCGAGCCAGACCTCGTCGCGCCCGTCCGCGTTCACGCGGAGCCGTTTCGCGCCCGAAACGGCACGGCGCCCATCAGGCGACAAGCCGCCATGATAGGCGCCATCGAACAATTTCTTCGGCTTCCCGAACTTCCCGGCCGAAAAGGGCACCTTCCAGGTCCCCTTCGAAAAGAACTCCGCGTCGCGGCTATTGTCCCCGGCGTCGTCCACATAGACGATCGAGGTGTCGCCGCGCCCGTCCACGTACCAGCGCGGGATGGCGGCGCTTTCCACGTCCAGCTTCACGAGGCCGCTGCCGTCGGCGTCCAGGTTCCTCACATAGAGAGCGGACTTGCCCTTGACCCCCTCGATCCCGGTGGAGAAGGCGACCTTCATGCCGTCCGGCGAGATATCGGGATGGTATACGGGCAGCGTGTCGGGAATCTCGACGGCATTGACATTCCCTTCGCGGTAATCCACGAAAGCGAGGTTGCCCGTGCGGTCGTTCCGGAACGCGAGCTTCGCGCGCACCGTCCCCACCAGCTGCCGGATGTCGGCGGACGACGCACGGACCGTGGCCTGCCCGTCGGAGACGTGACCCCGGTCGTCCATCCACGTCGCATGGGGAATCGCCCCGAACGCGAGACGGAAACCGATGTAGCCGGCAATGGACGACACCGTCACCGCATAAACGTCGCCCCGGCTGTACAAGTTCATGTCGTAAGGCTGCTGCGCCATCATGCCGCCCTTGACCACCTTCTCACGCAGCACGCCCCCCACCGGAGCGCCAACGTAGTCGACCACCGAGGTGTCCTTGAACGTACCGAGCCAATCGTTCGTCAGCTCAAGCACATTCCCCGCCAGGTCGCAGAAGCCCGAGGAATCGCGGAAAGCGCACACCTCGTGAACCTTGAGCTCGGCATTCGAGGCGTTCCAGCTCTGCGACGGGTCCCAGGCTACGGAAGCGGCGAGCACCCACTCCGCCTCCGTGGGCAGGCGATACCCCTCCACCTCCGGATGGAAAGCCAGGCCCTCCAGGTACGTAAAGTTCCCGTTCGCATCGTCCAACCGATCAAAATAGGTATATACCGTGTCATAACCCTTTGCCTTGCTGTAGGCGTTGGCATAGAGGATCGCGTCATAATAAGAAATCCCGACAACCGCGGAGCTGTCCGATTCGCAGACCGGCACGACGCCCCAGTATTCCGCATCGGCCACGCGGCGGAACTCCTTGCACGTCACCTCGTGCTCCCCGAGCGAGTAGTCGTAATCCAGCTTCACCCGCATCTGCGGCTTCTCGTTCGCCTTGGCGAGCGGGTTGTCGCTACCCAAAAAGACCGTAGCGCCATTGGGCGAGACGCGCATCATTTCGGGACGGACGGAATCCACCGTAACGAGAGCAAGCGGGACAACCTCCGGAACCTCGGTCTCCTGGGGTTCCTGCTCTTGAGGTTCCTGGGCTTCCTGAATCTCCTGAGGTTCCTCCATGACGGAATTGGAACACGCCGCCAAAAGAGCGAGCGCGATCCAAACGCAATTCAGCAGAGAGACAAGCCGAAGATTTTTCATCAGCCGAAAAATAGGAAAAGAAAACGCCCCGATAGGGGCGTCACTTATAACTGAACGACAATCGCGGAGTCGCTACAGCTCACTACGGCACTTCGACAGAGTCGAGAATCTTCTGCACGACGGTCTCGGCAGAGACTTCTTCCGCTTCGGCCTCGTAGCTGAGGATGATGCGGTGGCGTAGCACTTCCATCGCGACGGCCTTCACGTCTTCCGGCGTCACGTAGGCGCGGCCCTGGATGAACGCGTGGGCCTTGGATGCCTGGGCAAGGCCGATGGAGGCACGCGGAGAGGCGCCCACTTCCACGAAGCCGACCAGGTCGCTGCGCTTGATGCTGCCCGGATCGCGGGTGGCAAGCACAAGGTTCACGATGTATTCGCGGACGCGCTCGTCCACGTATACCTGCTTCACCATCTGGCGGGCGGCGAGGATATCTTCCTTCGTGGCGACGGCCTGCGGCTGGCGGAGGCCCGCACCGGCGACGGCGTCAAGAATCTTCATTTCGTCGGCCTTGTTCGGGTAGCTGACCTTCACCTTCAACAGGAAACGGTCCACCTGGGCTTCGGGCAGCGGGTAGGTACCTTCCTGCTCGATCGGGTTCTGGGTGGCGAGCACCAGGAACGGCTCGTCGAGCTTGAACGTCTCGTCGCCGATGGTGATGTGGCGTTCCTGCATCGCTTCGAGAAGCGCGCTCTGCACCTTCGAGGGGGCGCGGTTGATTTCGTCGGCGAGCACGAGGTTCGTGAAGAGCGGGCCCTTGCGGGTCTCGAACTTGGATTCCTTGGCGTTGTAAATCGTGGTACCCAGCAAGTCGGCCGGGAGCAAATCGGGCGTAAACTGGATGCGCTTGAAGTCGAGCGACACGGCATCGGCAAAAGCCTTCACCGCAGTCGTCTTGGCAAGGCCCGGCAGGCCTTCCAGCAGCACATGGCCGTCGGCCAGAATACCCGTCAGAATGCTTTCGACCAGAGCCTTCTGGCCAATAACTGTTCCTTCCACTTCACGCAGCAAGTTCATGCAAAATGCGCTCTGCTGGCGCACCTTTTCCGAAAGTTCCTGAATATCCATGCGTTCTTTACCTCTGTATATATTTTACAAAATTTCAACAACCTCCGTTTTTCGAAATTCACCGTTCGTCAGCAAGACGAGAGACGAGAGACGAAAGACGAGAGATTTTTCACGGCTTTAAGATACAAAATTCCCCGAGAAAAGGCAAATTAGTAGGAAATAGTCCGTAGGAAGTAGACAGAAATTACCCTACTTCTTCTTCGGGGCAGGCAACTCCGGCAATATGGCGTCCAGGAGTTTCGCGAGGAAGGCGCTGTCCTCTATCTGCTCGGCGGTAATGCGGAGCATGGGCTTCGCGCCCTCGTAAGGCAACTGCTTTTTTGCACCCGGCAACAGCTTGAGCGCCGCGGGCACGAGTTTTACCAACAGGCGGTCGTCGTAGATTCCGCCGAAGACTTTCCCGTCGGCATAAAGGATGAACTCGCCCATCATCTTGCGGGTCGTCACGCGCAATTCACCCTTGAACCGCTCCACTACATGGTCACGAAATTTTTGAGAACTCGGCATAAATTCTTCCTTTTTTACACAATATACAATTTCCACCATTTTGTGCAACAACCCCATTTTCTCATCTCTTGACGAAGCATCCCATTTTTTTTACATCTAGCAAAGACGTTCTTTCTGCACACGCACAAGGGCCAATCCCCTATGGATTATTCAAAGAGGGCAAAATGAAAACGCGAACGAAACTATACCCGCTGGCCATGGCCTTAACCGCATTCGTGCTCGTTGCTTGCAACAGCGAAGCCATCGTCATCAATACATCCAATGCAACCGACACGTTGCATGCCGAAACCACGGATGATTTGCCCAGCTGCAACAGAACCATAGACGGCAGCATCGCCGAAGTCAAGGAAGAAAAAAAGGCTTACGTTTGCGACAACGGACACTGGAAATTCGACCACGACATCGTCGATTCAGTCAAGAACAAAGATGACTCCAAAAAAATTCCGGTATACGAGTCCGAAGACGACATGCCGAACTGTACGGAGTCTCGCCAGGGCAATCTCGCTATAGCGAAAGACAACGCGCAGCTTTGCGACGACGGCGCTTGGCAAGACTTGGGAACAGCCTATACAACAGAAGACAACCTGCCAAATTGCACCAAAAAGCAAAAGGACAAGTCCGCATTCGTCATCGAAAACAGCGTGGCACTTTATTGCGACGGAGAAAAATGGCGCGAAAACGCCTCCACAAACGAGATAATAGAAGAAGCAAAGGAAGAACTCTCGTCAAGTTCATTCGACAAGAAAGCCGACATCATGTCCAGCGACTCGCCGGAAGAAACAAACCTGTCCAGCAGCAGCCAAAAAGAAGAAAGTCCCGAAAGCTCTGCCGACGCCCCAGAAACGATAACGAGGGACACGATAATAGACCCGCGTGACGGAAAAGCCTACAAGACCGTCAAGATAGGAAACCAAATATGGTTCGCCGAGAATCTGAACTATGACGATCACTACAGCGTATGCCCTATGGAAGAACCCGCGAACTGCGACAAATACGGCAGGCTCTATATATTCCAAACGGGCCTGATTTCCCATTCCTCCCTGGCAGATGTCTGCCCGGACGGCTGGCGCCTCCCGGACTCCCTGGATTGGGCAGAACTGATTAACTACGTAGCAACAAACAACGGTGGCGAACCGATCGGGGTCAGCCTCAAGGCGACCACGGACTGGTATTCGTCTGGCGATACCGTCCTCATTAAGGTAGGAGGGGTGTCCAGCATCGGAGATGTAGATTCGACACGCATCGGGGCCACAAAGGGAACGGACCGCTTTGGCTTTTCGGCACTCCCTGCCGGCAGCTGCTGGGAAAGCGGTTGCTATGTCGGCGATGACACACGCTTCTTCATGACGGCCGCCGGCCAGAGCAACGGATTCAAGCTAGCCTTCGACAAAGACGAGTTCATCTATGACGAAAGCGCCTATTTTGGCTACATCTCGGTACGGTGCATCCAAAATCAGTTTTTGCAGATCGACTCCCTTCCGCCGAGCATCGGAATTGACACCCTTGTCTGGATGAAGGAAAATCTTTCCTATCAAGGTTCCGACAAGTTCACGTACAGCCAGTCGCTGGACGCCTGCCCCAAAGGCTGGAGAATACCGACATGGGAGGAATTCGCAGCAGCGGTCAAATCAGAAAAAATGTCATTCCCCGCAGACGAGGTGTCAGAATTCTTCGTGAGCAGCGGTTACTACTTAGGTTATGCGGTGTCTTGCGTTGCGGACTCCTGCACGACATCCTTCAGGTCATCCAGCCCGACCAAGTCTATCCGTTGCGTGTACAAACAGACGATACCCGCAGTTCCCAGTACATCACCAAAGGACCCCGCCAAAGAGGAGTCCCCCGAATAACGCAAAGGGGTCTCTTTCTCTTCGCCTTATCAGATTCTATTCCAATCGATTTTATCGTCTATGGAAATAGAGTCTTTTGAAAATTAATTTGTATATTATCCACATGCTCAACTACGTATTTCTCATCCTCGCCATTGTCGCGGAAGCCGCCGGCACCACCCTCCTCAAGATGTCGGAGCAGTTCACCAAGCTCGTCCCATCTATCGCATCGCTCGTCTGCTATGTCGCATCGCTTTACCTGCTGAGTCTTTGCCTGCGCACCATCCCCATCGGCATCGCGTATGCCACCTGGTCGGCACTCGGCATCGCTCTCATTACAATAAGCGGCATATTCTTTTTCAAGCAGATGCCGGACCTGGGCGCCATTGTGGGGCTCATCCTGATCGTTTCCGGCGTTGCCGTACTGAATCTATTCTCGAAAATGGATATCCACTAAAGCGAAAGAGCCTTTTCCATGTACACGCACTGGAACGTGTCGTGGTGCGGCTTGCCGTTTTCGTCAAAGCGGTAGCCCAGTTTCTTGTAGAATTCCTCGACGCCCACGCGGCTGGAGATGACGGCCTTCTTGAAGCCTTCCTCGCGCATCCATTTTTCGGCCTCGGCGACAACGGCCAGGCCCAGATGCTGTCCCCGATATTCCGGCAGCACCACGACGCGCCCGACTTCCGCGGATTCGCTATCGACACCGAACCAGCGGCAAGTGGCCACGGGGTAGATATCGTCGAGAGCGAGGACGTAGTTGCACTTTTCGCCATCATGCGAGTCAATTTCGGCATCGAGCGGAATCTGGTGCTTGCGCATCATCGCCTGGATGCGGACATAATAGGCGCCCGCGCGTTCGCTTTCCTTTGAAACTCGGATAATTCTCATTATGCATGACAATTTACATTTTTAAGGCACCCTGTCCTATTGCGCCAAAAAAAATCTTTGTTTATCTTTATACGGACAAGCTTAAAGGGAGGCCTTCCATGACACTCATGATTATCCAGCTTTTGATCGTACTCCTCGCCCTCTACGTGGGCTCGCGTTACGGAAGTCTCGCGCTCGGTGCGATTTCGGGAATTGGCCTTGCCCTCTTGGTGCTCGGATTCGGACTCAAGCCGGGGAACCCGCCCACCGACGTCATCTACATCATCATCGCGGCCGTGACCTGCGCCGGCATCATGCAGGCATCGGGCGGCATGGATTGGCTCATCCAGATCGCGGAGCGGCTGTTGCGCAAGCACCCGAACCACATCACCATCCTCGCCCCGCTCTGCACGTTCTTCCTCACCGTGCTCGTGGGCACCGGCCACGTGGTCTACACGCTCATGCCCATCATCTGCGACATCTCGCTCAAGAAGGGCATCCGCCCGGAACGCCCCTGCGGTGTCGCCTCCGTCGCCTCCCAGGTCGGCATCACCTGCTCGCCCATCGCCGCCGCCGTCGCCTCGTTCGTCATCATCTCGAACGCGAACGGATTCGAGGTGAACAACCTTCAGGTCATCGCGATTACCATCCCCGCCTGCCTCTGCGGGCTCATGGCCGCAGCCGCCGTCTCGTACAAGCGCGGCCTCGACCTCGACAAGGATCCCGCCTTCCAGGCGCGTCTCAAGGACCCGCAGATGAAGGAATACATGTTCGGCAACACCGCCTCCGTGCTCGACAAGGAAGTCTCCAAGGAAGCAAAGCGCGCCGTGTTCATCTTCCTCGGCGCCCTCGCCGTCATCGTGCTCTTCTCCATCTTCCAGATCGCGGGCCACGACATCCGTCCCAAGTTCCCCACGGGAAAGATTGTCGACGGTGTCGCGCAGGTAAAGCCGCTCGCCATGAACATCATCATCCAGATCGTCATGATTTCGGCGGCGGCATTCATGATCATCTTCTGCAAGGCGAGCCCCAAGAAGGCCGTGGCCGGCGCCGTGTGGCAGAGCGGCATGGTGGCCGTCGTCGCCATCTACGGTATCGCCTGGCTTGCCGACACCTACTTCGCGAACTACATGGACGTGATGCAGGGCGGCCTCAAGGACATCGTGCAGCACTACCCGTGGGCCATCGCGTTCGCCTTCTTCGCGGTGAGCGTGCTCATCAACTCGCAGGGCGCGGTCGTGGTCGCCATGCTCCCGCTCGCCTACAGCCTCGGCATCGAAGGCCCCGTGCTCCTGGGCGTGCTCCCGAGCGTGTACGGGTACTTCTTCATCCCGAATTACCCCTCCGACATCGCGACCGTGAACTTCGACCGTTCGGGCACCACCGTCATCGGCAAGTACCTGCTGAACCACAGCTTCATGCGGCCGGGCATGGTGAGCGTCATCGTCTCGACAATCGCCGGGACGCTGCTCGTGAAACTGTTCTACTAGGCTATTCTTCTTCGGACACGCCCATGAGTTTCATGGCGGCCTTCCAGGTTTCCCTGTTCTCGAAGCCGTCGCGCTGACCGCCGCCGTAGCGGGCGTGCGCAAATTCTTCGACAAGGCTTTCCCAGCCTTCGAGCTTGCCGTCCTTGACCAGCGTTTCCAGGTTGACGGCAGCGGGACCTTCGGCGAATCCAGGGAACCGCCCAGCGACATATTCCTTGCAGACGCCTTCCAGTTCCAGGAGCCATTCACGGCTATCGGCCGCGTTTACGCGCTGTTTCAGCACCATCATCTTTTCACGAAGGGCGGCAACGGCTGCATTTTCCGCCGCCACTGCGGCGCGTGCCCGCGCCCGCCGCTTGGCCCGCCACAGCCCGGCAAAAACCAGGCAAACGGCGACGAAAATTCCCACGACAATCGGCAACGGGTTGAACGGGGCATCCACGCGCACAGGCACACTTTCGCTGCGCAAGTCAATTGACGAGCCCAAGGATGTCGGGATTTCGAACTTCAGAGCCGGGATGTTCAAATCGCCCGTGTCCTGGACCATAATCTTGTATGTAAACGTGATCGAGGCGACCTCCGCGCCGTCTTTCACGGACCGCGCAGACACCTGGGACACCCCGAGCTGCGTAAGCCCCTTTGCGTTCACGGAACTCACGGGAAGCACCAGCAAGGAGCTCCCCTGCACATTCCAGCTCACGGTGACGGGATATTCAAACGTATCGCCCACGGTGAGCGAGGGAATCCCATCCGCAGGCCCCGACGTAATCGATATGCCCAATTCCTCAGGCCGCGGCAGTACCTGCTCTTGGGCCGTAGAATCAACGTTGCCATCCGCTGTCAATGTATCATTTTCTTCCATACCCATGAATATACAAAAAGGGGTTGGCAAAAAACTACCTACGGCAGGCCGTTATTTCGTACCTGGCAACCGATATCTTCTGTTTTTCAAGATGAAACTTGGCTTTATCTATTTTTTAATCCTTGATACAACGGATCGCCGCGTCCATGAGGGATTCAGGATACATATACAAAAGATGATATTCCTCTTTTCCAGTGGTGAGTTTCCTAGGTCCAATGAAAGATATCCTATACAAACAAGATACCTTGGAATAATCGTCGATTCCATAAGTCGAAGTCCAGAAGTATGCTCCGTCGCCTAATCTTTCGCAACCTCCAGCACTGCAACTACCCGACGGTAACACAGAAAAACCGAAGGCGTCCGTGCCGATGTTTATGTCCCAACCGGATGTGGCTCTGAGGGCAGTATCCGCATAAGATATTCCGCCAACCGCGGCAAACAGAGTATTCCATTCCGTTGTATCGGGCACATGCCAACCGTCGGGACAAGCGTCAAAAACATCATCATAGTCATGCCATCCATAAAGTAGGCCGTACTCGGAAAAATATATAGGGGTACCAGTAGTGTCATATCCATCATAGTACGCACCACCGGTTTCCCCATATTTCATACTTTCAGCCATCCACCACTGGTTACCAATCTTCACCGTCTTGTAAATCTGTCCGTCGCGTTCATCCGTCAACGTCCCGTACTCGCAAGTATCCGTGCTGTCCGTCTTGCACGGGGTCGCCATGATCACCGTACCCGGCGGCACGGAGAAACTGCTGCTGGACTCACCCTCGCCCGAACTCGATGTAGTCGCGGAGGAATCCTTCCCGCTGGACTGCGTTTTCGCGCCGGACGAACTCGATGACTTTACGGAATTATCGCCGGACTTGCCTTTACCTGAGCTCGAAGAATTCGCGGAATCGCCACTGGACTTGCCTTTTCCCGAACTCGACGAACCCTCGTTAACATCTTCCTCATCTGCCAAGACGACACTGTCCCCGAAGACCTCTATGTACTTCTCGAAGGGCGGCACTTCGTCCGCATATTCCCAGCCGTCGACGCTCTTGCGGATGGAATCGAGCGTACCGTCGGCCGTTGCGGAAACACGCCACCCATCAATGGCAGCCTTCGTTTCATCATCATTCCACTTGCCCGTTTCCGCAAACGAATCCGTAAACTTGTCCATGCGCTTTGCAAGCCCCGCGTCGTCCGTTTCTGCCTGCATCAGCACGCTCACCGCAAGCAGGGCCGCATTGCCGTCGCCACCTTCGAAAATGGTCAAGTCTTCGGACTTGTCAAAGTCGCCCTTGATACCGAACGCCGCAAGCACTTCCTTCCCGGCCCGCTTTTTCGCGTCCGCAACCGCCTTCTTCTTTTCGGTCACGAGGTACACCGCACGTCCGTACTCCAATTCGGTAAGCACGTTGACGTTCACCGTCTTGCGGTTCTCCAGATCCGTCAGCACGCGGAGCGTTATCTCTTCCGACGATTTCTTGCCGGAAAGCTCGTTCAGATACCGGCCCGTCACCTCGAGTACCGCGCATGTCGACTTGAGCGTCACTCCCTCAACGGTAAAGTCACCCTTGTCGCTTTTGACTTCGCCCTCGAAAATCTCGTCCGTAAGCTTCATCGTCTTGCAGTCGATTCCCTGCACCGTGACCTTGGAGCCCTTCACGAACGGGCCCTTCTGCGTCAAGCCCGCCACGTTCAAATCCTTGACGGCGACGATGCCCGCGTCATCCGTAGTGCCGCCCGCGACACTCTTGTCGTCGGAGCCGGAACACGCTACCATCAAAATGGCAATGGCGGCAGCCCCCAAAAACTTATTCATCATATTCCTCATTTCTTTTCCCCTTCTTAGTTTTCAAACTAATCCTTGATACAACGGACAGAATAACCCAACAAATTATTGCTGGGACTCAAAGCATAGTCCCCGTCCCTCAACTCCAGGGTATACGTAAGATACGTACACTCTTCTTCATCTTCATTCGTTTCTGTTGAACTCCAGTAACACGCAAAGGTTCCCTGACGTTGCAAGCCTTCAACATCGTACCATAGACCTGCCGGCAACCCGGAAAAACCATAGTCATCCGTGCCGTTAGCATCGCCCCAACCACTCGTAGACCTAAGTTTTTTTGCTATAACGTCCTTACCTCCCACGGTCGTGATAAGGGTTTCGAATTCGGATTTGCTTGGTAGATGCCATCCCTCGGGGCATACGCCGCGAACATTTCCGCTCGCAGAACACCCATACGACTTACCGCAGCCTAAACCGTCCGTACTGAGCAAGCCCTCACCGTCCATGGCAGCTTTCCAAGTGTAAAGGTGACCATAGGTATCATAGTTTTCATACGAATTACGCTGATTGCATACACCTTTCTTGCAAAAGAATTCTTCATCCTCATAAACACCCTCACCATAGTCATAGTTTAGGTTCTCGGCCATCCACCACTGTTCACCAATCTTCACCGTCCTGTAAGTCTGGCCGTCGCGTTCATCCGTCAACGTCCCGTACTCGCAAGTATCCGTGCTGTCCGTCTTGCACGGGGTCGCCATGATCACCGTACCCGGCGGCACGGAGAAACTGCTGCTGGTCTCACCCTCACCCGAACTCGATGTAGTCACGGAAGAATCTTTCCCGCTGGACACCGTCCCCTCGCCGGACGAACTCGAGAAGCTCACGGAATCGTCGCCGAGTACGTCATTGCCAGAACTCGACGAGCCCTCGTCAACGTCTTCCTCATCTGCCAAGACGACACTGTCCCCAAAGAGTTCTATGTACTTCTCGAAGGGCGGCACTTCGTCCGCATATTCCCAGCCGTCGACGCTCTTGCGGATGGAATCGAGCGTACCGTCGGCCGTTGCGGAAACACGCCACCCATCAATGGTAGCCTTCGTTTCATCATCATTCCACTTGCCGGTTTCCGCGAACGAGTCAACGAACTTGTCCATGCGCTTCGTGAGCCCCGCCTCGTCTGTTTTCGCCTGCATCAGCACGCTCACTGCGAGCAGGGCCGCATTCCCGTCGCCACCCTCGAAGATGGTCAGGTCCTCGGAGCTGCCGAAGTCGCCCTCGATGCCGAAGGCCGCAAGCACTTCCTTCCCGGCCCGCTTTTTCGCGGCCGCAACCGGCTTCTTCTTCTCGGTCACGAGGTACTTCGCGCGTCCGTACTCCAGTTCGGTAAGCACGTTGACATTCACCGTCTTGCGGTTCTCCAGGTCCGTCAGCACGCGGAGCGTTATCTTCTCCGACGACTTCTTGCCGGAAAGTTCGTTCAGGTACCGGCCCGTCACCTCGAGCACCGCGCACGTCGACTTGAGCGTCACGCCCTCGACGGCAAAGTCACCCTTGTCGCTCTTGACCTCGCCCTCGAAAATCTCGTCCGTAAACTTCATCGTCTTGCAGTCGATCCCGCGCACCGTCACGGCGGAGCCCTTCGCGAACGGTCCCTTCTGCGTCACGCCCGCCACGTTCAAATCCTTGACGGCGACGATGCCCGCGTCATCCGTAGTGCCGCCCGCGACGCTCTTGTCGTCGGAACCGGAGCATGCCATCACTACAATCGAAGCAACGGCAAACGACATAACCCAAACAATTCCACCACAGATTTTCTTGCATATACTGCTTTTCATTTCATCCTTCTTCTTTTTTTTCAAATTCCCTTTTTCTTTTTCAGGCGTTCGCTCAGCGGGAACAGTTGCAAGTTCAAGCGGTAAACCTGTTCCGCATCGTCATCTGCCGAAGCGATTGCCACAATGCGGCGGCGGAAATCCACTATTTCCTTTTTTATCTGTTCGTAAGCCTTGCGCGTGATACCCATGGTCACCCCGGACATGTCGCGTTCCGAAAGCGGCAGGTCAAGGGCCTTCACAGCGAACTCCCCCATCTCACGCTGCATTTCGCGAGCAGCCACCGGCACGGCATCCACAGGCCCCATCGAGACAGACTTTTCCGTTTGCTCGTAGTTTCCGTTCCTATTTTTCTTTAGGAGGCCAGCCCTCATCAAAAAGTCAAGCGTCTCGGAAACTTCCGTCGCGGATATTTTTTGCTTGCAGGCATGCGCAATCTCGAGAGGCCGCGCTCCCGGCATGTGCGGAACAATCTCGCGCAACACCGGATTTTTCCACGACTTGAAATAATCGAACTCTTCGTCCCCCAGCACACGTACCTTGTGCGCCTGTGCCAGCGCACAGCGTTCCTCGAAGGCGGCGCGTTTCGCCGCGTCGCTCTTGGCATGCGCATACGAGACCATAAGGACAAAATAGTCATACTCGAAACCGACCAGTCCCATGGCGCCCGCCACCGAACCCGCCGACCCGACACTCAGATTCTTTTTCCCCTCGCACACGTACTTCAGGTAGACATCCGACGAGAAGCCCGCCTTCTGGGCGAACGCATGCCAAGAAAACGCCGAGCAGCGCTTGCGTTCATCGTAGTAGTCCTGGATGAACTTGCGATAATCTGTATATTCAACGATTTCCTTCATGTCAACAAATTTAGGCTTATTTTTCAAAAACAGAACATAAAATTTGCGTTTTTAGCTAAATTTTACCACTTTTTATGAAATTACAAAAAATTAGGCAATTTAGAACATGCATTACATGTTCCCAGAACATGAAAACCCCCGATCGAGTCGGGGGTGACAATCAAAAGGGGCGAAAATATGAAAAAGAGGGGTAAAGACTAGTCCTTGACACAGCGGACAGAAATCCCGTTCAACTTGCTTACGTTCGCATAGTTGATGCTATACTCGGCGTCATAACTATAAACCATTCCCACATTGCCCGCATAGCTGCTATTGATATCGGTCGAGCTCCAGAACAGCGCATTCCTTCCTATATATGCGGGAAACCAGCTTTCTGAAGTTTTGCTACCGTCAAAGTCGAGCGAATAATGGGCCACACCCGCCGGGATCGCTGAAAACCCGACATCGTTCGTCCCATTTCCGCTATTACCGTAATCGTCGTCGTTCCAGCCCGTCTGCGACTTGAGAATCTTGCCCACAACCGCAGAATCCCCGAGCTCGGCCATCATGGTTTCCCACTCCTCCATATTCGGCAAGTGCCAGCCATCGGGACAGATTCCCTGCACCCTGTCCGGAAGTTCGCAAGTCCAGGCAAGACTCATAATCGTCGAATCCCCCTGATGGCTCCTAAGGTATCCGCAGTCCTGCGGGTCATCCGCATCGGACGCCAGCTTCACGGAATCAATCGCCGCGCTCCAGGTGTACAGGCGCCCGGCAACCTTGCAATTCTCGGGATCATTCCCATAGCACCAGCTACGCCTTAAAAGGCTCGGAGTCCTTGCGCTATCGGCGTAGTTCAGGTTCTCGGCCATCCAGACCTGCTCACCGATCTTTACCGTCTTGTAGACTTGGCCGTCACGGATATCCACAATGGAATCGTATTCAACATTCGGGTTAAAGTAAGCCTCTTTCGGGACGCTCCAGTCGAAAACGTCATACGGGTCCGAATACGACGAACTGCTACTCGATTTTGCAGAGCTACTGCTTGATTTTGCGGAACTGCTGCTGGATGACGCAGCAGATTTACCCTTCACGCAACGGACGGAGAGCACCAAGTTCCTAGCGGCGTAGCTCGGCAAATCCACATTGACTTCGTCATAATCCAAGTTTATCGCATACGCGCAATCAACACCAAGCTGCAGAGAATTTTCGCTGCACTCCGTAGAGCCCCAGAAAATCGTAGTGTAACCCTCGCCGCCGTAGATGCCCGCGTTGCCGACGCCAGCAGCCAGCGCCGAAAAGCCGAAAGAGTCCGTGCCGTTGCCGCTTTTGCCATCATCGTCGTTCCAGCCGCTGGTAGACTTCAGTTTAGTGCCGGCATCTTCTTCGCCGCCCACGGCCTTGATTAAATTCACGAAATCAGTTTCGTCGGGCAGACGCCAGCCATCGGGGCATGCCTTCATCGCTGCGGTCCAGGTGTAAAGGCGACCGTACTTTTTACAATATTTAGAGGAATCATTATAGCAGTAGCTGCTGTCTGTTTTAAAGTTCAGGTTTTCCGCCATCCATACCTGTTCGCCAATTTTTACGGTCTTGTATGTCTGACCGTTGCGGGAGTCTGTCATTGTTTTCAGGGCTTCAGCCGACGAATCGGCCCCAAAATCGTCAACAACCTTTTCAAATTCAGGAATTTCATCGGAATCACTCCATTTCTCCAGATTTTCGCGGACAGACTCAAATTTACCATCGTCCTTGGCTGCACCTGCCCAATCCGTCATTTTCGTTTTTGTCTTTTCGTCGTTCCATTCGCCAGTCTCCGTGATAGACGAAGCGACGGCAGCCATTCGGTCTGTCAAATCCTTGGCATCCAAATCCGATTGCAACAGCACACTCGTCGCAAGGAGCATCGCATTTCCATCGCCCTTTTCATAAATGTTCAAGCCTTCAAACGACTCAAAAAGATCCATTATACCTAACGAGGCAAGGACTTCCTTTTCTGCCTGTATTTTCGCATCGGCAAAGGACATTTTCTCTTTAGAGACCAGCTTCATCACGCGCTCATATTCCAATTCCGTGAGCACGTTGATATTCACAGACTTCCTGTCGCTCAAATCCGTGAGTGCATGGAGGGCCAATTTTTCCGAAGACTTCTTACCGGTAACTTCATTGAGGTAATAGCCGGACACTTCGAACAAAGCGCAAGATGCGGAGAGGTTCACGTCATCAACGCCAAAGTCGCCCTTGTCGCTCTTGACTTTTCCCGTGAATTCTTCGTCCGTGAATTTCATCGTCTTGCAGTCGACCCCCTGCACCGTCACCTCGGAGCCCTTCACGAACGGGCCCTTTTGCGCCAAGCCGGCCACGTCCAAGTCCTTGACGGCGACAATGCCCGCATCCTCCGAGGAACCACCCGCAGTCTTGTCGCCCCCGGAACAAGCCATCAATACAGCCGAAGCGAAGGCAAGCGCCGAAATCCAAGCAGCGCCTTCACGAATCACCTTGTACATATTACATTCCATTTTATTTTACCCCTATTTTTTAAAATCCTTTTTTCTTTTCCAGACGTTCACTCATCGGGAAAAGCTGCAAGTTCAAACGGTAAACCTGCTCCGTTTCGTCATCTTCCGTCGCAATCGCCACGATGCGGCGACGGCAATTCGCCAATTCCTTTTTTATTCTTTCGTAAGCGCGTCGCGTAAGCCCCAGAGTAAGGCCCGACATGTCGCGTTCCGAAAGCGGCAGGTCCAGCGCCTTCACGGCAAATTCCCCCATCTGGCGCTGCATATCACGAGCCGCCACGGGAACGGCATCCACGGGGCCCATCGACACGGACTTGTCCGTCTGCCGGTAATTCCCGTCCTTGTCCTTTTGCAAAAGGTCCATCTTCACCAAAAAATCGAGCGTCTCGGAAACTTCCGCCGCAGAAATCTTCTGCTTGCAGGCATGTGCCATATCGAGAGGCTTCGCTCCGGGCATGTGCGGGGCCAGTTCGCGCAGAACCGGATTTTTCCACGACTTGAAATAGTCGAACTCCTCGTTGCCGAGCACGTGCACCCTGTGAGCCCGCGCCAACGCGCAACGTTCCTCGAAGGCGGCACGCTTCGCCTTGTCTCCCTTCGCATGCGCGTAAGAGACCATCAACACGAAGTAGGTGCTCTCGAAACCCGCGAGCCCCATGGCGTTCGCGACCGAACCGGCCGCCCCTATGCTCAAGTTCTTTTTCCCTTCGCAGACATATTTCAGAAATACCGCCGACGAGAACCCGGCGGCATGCGCAAAGTCGCGCCAGGTAAAGGCCGAGCTGCGCTTGCGTTCATCGTAGTAATCCTGGATGAACTTGCGATAATCGGTATATTCAACAATATCCTTCATATAAACAAATATACCTTGATTATAGTCATTTGGGACACAGACATTGCGTTTTTGTTTAAATTTTACCACTTTTAGCCATTTTTTAGAAATTTAAGCAGTTTGGAACACAAGAAAATATCCCCAGGACACAAGAAAAGGCCCCGCAAGCGGGGCCAGGATGAGAGAGACACAAGTTATCCTAGTCTTTCACGCAACGGACACGGGCTCGTTTCCTCGGTTCCGCAGTCGCATAGGTATGATTGACAGAAATTTCGAAAGTTGTTTTTCCGACTTCTCTATTGTTACGGTAGTTGCCTATGAAATCTGAAATCCAACCATTTCCACCCTCATCGAAACCACCTTCGCCATAAAAGTATTCATTTAATGAATCCAATCCCGCATTCGTGTTTACGTCGAAAGATTTATGCGTGTACGTGTGGTAATAAAGTTTCAAATCCTTTTTATCCATCGGGACAAGGTTGAAGTCAAACCTGTTGTAGAAAACCCCATACAATCCCCATTCATGGGTAGCTTTCCTATCCGTTCTCCAAGTTTCATCAAGCAGGTTGTTAACGCCCTTGACATAACCGATCAAAGCTTCCCATTCTAAAGTACTGGAGATATGCCAACCATTCGGGCAGATTCCTTGATGAACAGGGTCTATCACGCCATCTTCAACGGGTTCGTCCATGTATTTGTCATCTATTTGCATGGCAGTAGTCCAACTGTACGAACCACCTGTACTGTACTTAAGGTTTTCCGCCATCCATTCGTATTTTTTTCCGCCGTATTCAAAACTTAGCGTCTTGTACACCGTGCCATCCCTCGGGTCTTTCATGGTTCCCGATTCATGTTCAATTTTCATCGAAAGCGAATCAATGAATCCCTTCGTCTTAAGTTCCCAGTAAAAACCGTTGCAAAGGAAATAACCCGATTTCAATATTTTCACTTGCCCATCGGCAGGATCTTCAGCCTCGATAAATCTGTTGAATTGCCGGTACTCGCCCCAAAGATCATCCGTACAACGATCAAGGCCCATGTAATCCAAGAACAGCAATATGCCGAACTCATACTCGTCCTTCGCAGCAACGAGGTACTCATATGATTCCGGATCAACCTTTTTCTTGTCCAGCATATCGCTTTCACCGATATCCTCCATATCGCTATTCTCTATGGACATAAGATACGCACTTCCAGCAAGAGACTGCATAAGGCTATCAGCGAGAACACCGTCATCGGCAAAGTCATCGGCATACCCGTCAAGATACTTCTGCAGCTTAGAGCAGTCAATAGAATCCTTGTGCATAAGGTATTCCCAATGCCCCCTCTCACCGCCCTCGCCATCCCAAGGGTCCCACTCGCTACGGTTATCCAGCAGACGGCTCATGTTGAAGAGAATTCGGTCCGCTTCCGTCGTATTGTATATATTCAAATCTTCCGCAGAAGACACATCGACCTTGACACCGAAGGCCCTAACAACTTCCGTAGCGGCCTGTTTCTTGGCTTGGGCAAAAGACTTGCCGGATTTGACCAAGTTCAGGACTCGCTTGTATTCAAAATGCGTCAAGACGTTGATGTTTACCGTTTCACGCTTCCGCAGGTCAGAAACGGCATCGAGGCGCATGGAGCATTCGGAATGCTTGCGATCTTCTTCGTCTCTATCTTCATCAAAGAACAACACGTCATCTTCATGCGTATAATAGCCCTCTGCAGAAAGCCGTACATACTGACTTTCTAGATCAAGGCTATCGAACTTGAAATCGCCCTTATCGTTAATGGTCAAAGTAGTGTATTCTCTGCCGGTGAGTTCAAGGTTACCCTCTGCCGATGTTTCTCGAATAATCACTTCGGAACCCTTTACGAGAGGTCCTTTCTGCGCCGCGCCCGAAATCTTCTTGTTCTCGAGCGCGACAATGCCTTCCGCCTCTTCGCTGGTTCCGGCAGACCCGCCGAAACCAGAACAACCACCGAACAGAGCTCCCATCGCAAGAGCCAGCACGACTCCCGTTTTCGCCTTCCCCGGCACACCCAAGTGGAAAGCATTTCTAGTTTCATCAAAACAATCCATCATTTTTCACCTCCTTTACCCGCTGTTACACTTTTCAAGTCCTCTGTAAGCGGAAAAAGCTGCATGTTCAGGCGGCAAACTTTCTCCACATTCTTGTCCGCAGAGACAATCGACACGATGCGCTTGCGGCACTCCGCAAGTTCTTCGACAACCTTTTCGTAGCTTTCGGCGGTCATCCCCATGGTGATGCCGCTGAAGTGGCGTTCCGAAATCGGCAACGTGTCAAAAGCCTCGAGCGCGAACACGCCCATCTGGCGCAGCAACGAATGCACCGCCACCGACACGACCTTCAGCCGCCCCGTCGTAAGCGAATGGTTCGTCAGGTGGTAATGCCCCTTTATATCCATCGTCAGGAATCCCGACTTCACGAGGAACCGGAGGCTGCTGCTGACGTCCGCGGCCGAGATCGGGAGACGGCAAGCCTTCGCGATCTCGTTCGGTTTGGCTCCGGGCATCGCCACCGCCAACTCGCGGACGACGGAATGCTTCCAGGTCTCGTAGAAGGTGTAGAACTCGCTCCCGAGAATCTTCACGTTATGCGCCGAGCTCAGCGCCTCCATCTCCTCGAAGCACTTTTTCTTTTCGCGGTCCGTTTTCGCGTTTTCGTAGCGGACCATCATGACAAAGTAGTCGAACTCGAAACCCAGCAATCCCATGGCAAGTGCGGTTTTCTTCGCTCCATCCTCACGAAGGCGAGTCTTGCCGTCGCAGACCAGCTTCAAGTAAGACCCCGACGCGAATCCGGCAACCTTCGCGAACTCGCGCCATGTGAACGCCGAAGTGCGCTTGCGCTCGCGGTAGTAGTCGAGTACGTACTCGCGATAATCTTTATATTCAATAACCGATTTCATCATGACAATAAATTAGGTTATTTAAAACCTGCGTGCAACAAATTTTAAAAAACAAAAATGGCGATTTTAAGCTAATTTCATCATTTTCAAAATTCAACTAAAAGTTTTTTATAATCCATAAAACAAAATTGAATTTATATAAAACAAGAAGCCCCCGACACACTGTCGGGGGCATTCTATAAAAAAGGAGATCCCCGGTCAAGCCGGGGATGACATCCTTTAGGTTGTCGCAAAGACAATCTTACGAGAGTCTGGAAATCATGTAACCTGCGCAGACTGCAGTACCGATAACGCCGGCCACGTTCGGGCCCATGGCGTGCATCAGCAAGAAGTTCTGCGGGTCGTACTTGGCACCTTCCACCTGGGACACGCGAGCGGCCATCGGCACGGCGGACACGCCGGCAGAACCGATGAGCGGGTTCACGGGGTTCTTCGGAGAGCACCAGTTCATGATCTTCGCAAGGAAGAGGCCGGCCGCGGTCGAGAAACCGAAGGCAACCACGCCCATGGCGATGATCATGAGGGTCTGCGGCTTGAGGAAGATGTCGGCAGACATCGTGAGGCCCACGGACGTGCCGAGGAAGATGGTCACGATGTTCATGAGTTCGTTGGAAGAAGTCTTCACGAGACGTTCCACGACACCGGCTTCCTTGAAGATGTTACCGAGCATGAGCATGATGATAAGGGCAGATGCGTCGGGCACCACGAGGATGCACACGATCATCACCATCACGGCGAACACGATACGTTCGGCCTTGCTCACCTTGCGGA
>CAMZDZ010000001.1 GCA_947305535.1 uncultured Fibrobacter sp. | reverse complement strand
GATCTTCGCAAGGATCGACCTTCGGGCAGCCTTCCGTATCCGGAGCGTTCTTACAGTAGATGGTTTCTTCGCAGTCGGTTTCTTCCCACCACCAAGAATCGGAAGCACGGTTGTTGACCCACAAATTATTGGCGATCCACGGAGCGGTGGCACTACGATCGATAAATTTATAGCACTTGCCTTCGGTCATGTCATCAAGGCCAGCGCTGAAGCACTTGCCCTTGTAGTTAGCAATACCAAGACCGTTTTCGAAAGGGATGCATCCTTTGTCCTGCTTGACAACCGGACCCTCAGGAGGAGCAGGGGGTTCAACGCATTCCGTTTCAACCCACCACCAAGTTTCGCTAGCGAACTTGTTGATCCACTGCGGGACAACACCACGTTCCTTATTGAACGTATAGCACTTGCCCGGAGCCATGTTTTCAAGGCCGCTATTGTAGCAGTTCTGGTCGTAATCGCCAGCACCGTCCTCTACAAAAGCAATGCAACCCTTTTCGGCCCAAACGGGAGATGATTCTTGAGCAGCCGCGAACGATGCGAGCATCGCCACAGCCATAGATGAATAAATAAATTTCTTCATACTACCTTCTTTTTGCCTTGGTTGTGAAATTGTTTTACAAGGCAAAAAACAATATAGCATTTTTTTATCGCTGGCAAGCATGAACAAATTAGTTCGTTAGTTTTTATGTAACTAAATTTATACTCATTTTTTTATAAAACCTAGACGACTTTGTTGCGAACCCGCACCACATAAGGGACAACGGAAAAAACAGGAATAAATTACTTATTCCAGAACCTTGTCCGAATCCGCCGGAAGTTAACAAAGTTTTACAAAAATGAATTTTTGAAATATGTTTTTTTTATTACAAAAATGCTTTTTTGGAGCAAAATCGGCTCATTTAGTGCCTTTCATTTGCTGACGGGACCATGCCCCTGAAGAACCTTAACCCGTCAAAATCGTCTTTCAAAATTTGTATTACAGCACCGAGCATATAGAGGCTTCCGGTAATCAAAACCGGGCCCTCGGAAGCATTCAAAACGCTTTGCACGTAATCATCGGAAAGCCCCTCCGCCCCCGACACACATCCACCAAGACCTTCGATTTCGGAGCGCAAGTCGTCGAGTTCGCGGAACCGCGGGTACGGAGTACGGGTGACATACCATTCGCGCACGAACGGCATCATGAGCGGGAGCATTTCCTTGAGGTCCTTGTCCTTGAGAGCACCGAACAGACAGCGGAACTTTTGACCGGGATAGTACTCGTCAAGCGTCTGCACGAGACGCCGGACCGCATGGGAATTGTGCGCACCGTCCAGGATAACCTTCACGGTCCCATCCGGACCGGCCAATGTCTGCATACGCCCAGCCCACGAGCGCGTTGCGAGCGCATTTACAGACAACGTGTCATCGTAGAGTTTCCCGGCATGGCCGGGCGCATCCAGAAAGAGTTCGGCGGCCTTGAGCGAGAGGCTAGCATTCTCGACGTAATGGCGGCCGAGATTCGGCAACTTGATATCGTCTCGGACCTCCGGAACGACGGCGGAAGCCCCGAGAAATGCGGCATATTTGCGCGCCTCCCCGAGCAAGTCCGGACCAAGCCCGCCGAGCACGAACGCCTTGCCCGCGCCGTCGCCAGCGGCATCACCGACAACGCCCATCTTTTCCTTGAGAATCGCGCTTTCCGTAGCCCCGAGCACCTCGGTATGTTCCAGCCCGATGCCCGTCACGACGGCCATCTCGCCGCCGGCGACCGCGGTGCTGTCGAGACGCCCGCCCATGCCAGCCTCGAGCACGGCCACGTCGACGCCCTTTTCCGAATAATAAAGGAACGCAGCGACGGTCAGCACCTCGAAAAACGTGGGTTCCAGGGCGGGCTTGCCGAGCGCAACCTGCGACGACGACACCGACTCAGCGGCCTCTTTCACCTGCAGCAGGAGCCGGTCGAGATCCGCATCCGAAATGGGTTCATCGTCGACGCGGATGCGCTCCCGCAAACTCACCAGATGCGGGCTCGTGTAAAGCCCCGCCTTGAGCCCGTGCGCCTGCAAAATACCGGCCAAATAAAAGCTCGTCGAGCCTTTGCCGTTCGTGCCCACGACATGGATGGAACGGAATTTCCGCTCCGGGTTCCCTAGCGCAGCACAAATCAAGCGGGTCGATTCAAGCCCGGGAACCATCCCGAACATCAGCCGAGTTTCGAGGTATTTCATTCCGTCGTTTTGCATGCGTGCAAATATAGGTAAAGTGGTTGGCAGGAAGTAGGCAGTAGACAGTAGAAAGTGGTTGGTAAACAATTCTATTTACTATAATTTTCAACAACATCTTTTCAATTCTTATTGCTTTATGTTTAACGCCTTCAAGCCCAAACGTTGCGCCGCCATTTTCGCGTTTATCCTCACTACATTCTTAGCGACACTCTCCGAGGCCCGTGTCGACCCGACGGCAGCACCGCAGCACTACAACTACCGCGACGCGAGCAAGCAGATGCGCCGCGTGTACTACGGCGAGTTGCAGGAGACGCTCTACTGCGGCTGCAAATACGACGACAAGAAAAACGTCGACTTTTCGAGCTGTGACTTCAAGCCTCGCGACAATCCCAAGCGCAAGAGCACCAAGCGCGCCGAGCGTATCGAATGGGAGCACATGGTGACGGCGCACAACATGGGGCACTTCCGCCCCTGCTGGAAAGACGGCGGCCGCAAGAACTGCAGCGCGAACGACACGACGTTCAAGCTGATGGAAGGCGACATGCACAACCTCTACCCCGCCATCGGCGAAGTGAACGGGGACCGCAGCAACTTCATGTACAGCCAGTGGACCAACGATCCCGAGCCCATGTACGGCGGCTGCAAGACGATCGTCGATTTCAAGGACAAGAAGGTACAGCCCCGCGAAGAGGCCCGCGGCATCGTCGCGAGAGCCAGTTTTTACATGGAAAAGACCTACGGGGTTAGTTTGTCCAAGCAAGACCGCAAGTTGTTCGAAGCGTGGGACAAGATGTATCCCGTCACCGAAAAGGAATGCGAGCGGGACCGCCGTATTTTCAAGGTGCAGGGAGACCACAACCCCTTCGTTTACGAGAAATGCGCCAAATAACGTAACCGCATCCCGCCACCCCCTGCCCATTTTGTGAGTATCCGCACTTTTTTGCGGAGAATGGTGTTTTTTTTGCGTTTTCTGCCCAATATCGAAGCGCACGGCGGCAAATAATCATATATATTTGTAAAGAATTGTTCATAATACGAGGTTTTTATGCGTCGTGTGTTTTTGGCGTTTATTTTTTGCTTTTTTGGAACGAGCCTAGCGCAAGTGGAATTCCCCATCGGGTCCACGGTAATTAACGTCACCAAACCGCCCTACAAGGCCAAGGGCGATGGCAAGACCGACGACACGCAAGCCATCCAGCAGGCGCTGGACGACCACCCTAACGGCGACTATATCATCTACCTCCCGCACGGTATCTACAGGATTACAGGCCGACTCGTATGGCCCCAGGCGGACAAGCCCGAAGACTCCTATAACCGCACCATCCTCCAAGGACAAAGCATGGGCGGAACCATCCTGCAGCTGGACAACCACTGCGAAGGCTTCGACAATCCGGATGCCCCGCGCGCCATGATCTACACCGGCATGGGTCCTGAACCCAGGCGCCGCAACGCCATCCGCGACGTCACCATCCGTACCGGCAAAGGGAACCCAGGCGCCATCGGCATCCGCTTCCTCGCCAACGAGCAGGGAACGATTAAGAACGTGAAGGTTTACTCCAACGACAGTGCCGGCGTGTACGGCATCGACATGGGCTACGCCGAGACCATGGGCCCGCTCATGATCAAGAACGTGGAAGTCCGCGGATTCAACGTGGGTGCCTATATCGGGGGCAAAGTCAACGGAGTCACGCTGGAACACGTGACCCTGGGCGGCCAAAAGAAATACGGTCTCGAAGTCAACAACCAGGCGGTGGCCGCACGCGGCCTGCGATTCAGGGGATCCGTACCGGCAGTCTATAGCCACGGCAAGGGAGCCTCGCTCACCCTCGTCGACGCCACACTCGAATTCTTCAAGGAAAAGAACGCAAAACAGGCGACAGCGATTGTCAACGAAAGCCAGCTGTTCGCCCGCTCCGTCATGATCAGCAAGTTCCACACCAAGATCCGCAGCACGCTCAGGGGCTACGGCGAGGGCATCGTCGGCAACGAGATTATCGAATTCTCGACACAACCCGTCCAGAAGCTCTGCTCCAGCCCGAACCAGTCCATGCGCGTCCCCGTGGCGGAAACTCCGGATTACGCAGAACAGAAGGCGGACTCCTGGATTACCATCGCTGGCGACTACGGCGGAAAGATGAACAGCGGTTCCGACGACGCCAAGGCCATCCAGGACGCCATCGACGACGGTGCAGAAACGATTTACTTCCCGCCCGGAGGCCGCTGGACCATCAACCGCGACATTTACATCCGCAAGCGCGTCCGCCGCATTCTCGGAACCGAAGCCCGCATCGACGGCAGGGGCAAGTTCATCATCGAAGACGGCGCGTTCAACGAAATCACCATTGAGCGATTCTCCGAATTCGGCAGCGGCATCATCCACAAGAGCAAGCGCGCCGTGCTGCTGAAGGACATCACGCTCAAGTCTTACGAATCTACAGAGACCGGCGCCGGCGAAGTGTTCCTGGAAGACGTCTCCATCGGGACCATCCAGCTGAACTACCAGAAGCTATGGGGTCGCCAGGTCACCATGACCGGAGACACCAAGGGGCCCAAGATCCAGAACAACGGCGGCACCATCTGGATTCTCGGCCTCACGGCAAAAGACGGGAACACCGTATTGCAAAACTTCAACAAGGCATCGGCTGAACTTGCAGGCGTGCACGTCATCGCCAGCGACAAGGCTAAAAACCGTCCGATGTTTATCAATGACAACTCGAACCTCTCCATCGAAGGTCTCCGCGAAACGCTCGTCAAGGGGAACCCCTACCTGAAAATCGTGGAAGAATCGCGCCAGGGTTCCGCCATCTACTCGCTCACAGGCAAGGAACTGCAGCACAACCCGACCGGAGGCGTGATGCTCCCGCTCTACGTCGGCTATGCGCCCAAGAGCGGCGCGAACGAAAAGCCGAAGGTCAAGGTCGAAAAGGAAATCATCTTGCTGCAACAGAACCAGCTCCACATGAAAGGCTCCGTCGAGGATGACGGACGTGGAGACGGACTATGCCGCGTCCCCGTCGTCTGGCGCAAGGCGACCGGCCCGGGCAAGGCGACATTCTCCGACAGTACCGAATACGAGACCGACCTATCGTTCACGGCTAGCGGCCGCTACAACGTGACATTCACGGCAAACGACGGCTACCAGGACGGGGCGGACACCAGCAAGATCTACGTGTTCGACAAGAAATACACGACGCTCGACAACAGCGGCGACGGCATCCCGAGCGGACGTGGACAGGACGCCTGGATTTCGGAATTCGACAACTACAGCCCGCACAACTACGACACGACGCTCTGCGCGTCCACCCTCCCCGGCAAGGCAGGCAAGATTTACCTCAAGTTCGACCTCTCCGCGCTGCCCGGGCCCCTGTTCGATGCAGGCCTCAAGTTGGACTACATCGCGGATTCCATCAAGAAGCCCATCTCGTTCAACATCTTCGGCCTCAAGGAAACGTCGAAGGACATGGACTTCGGCGAGAGCAAACTCGGCATAGACTGGAGCGAGGCGGACATCACGTGGGACAACGCCCCGGCCAACGACCCCAAGAAGGCGGGCGGCCAGTTCAACATCCGCAAGAACTCCGGCGGCGGCGTGGACACGAAGTTCGCGGACTACCTGGGCACCATCACCATCAATCCGAAGTCTCCGCTGGGAGCGTTCCTCCGCACCCCGAACTTCACGGAATTCTTCAAGCGCAAGCACGCCTCGGGACTCTACACGATCATCCTCACAAGCGTCGATGCCGGCGAATATTTCATCAAGTCGAAGACGGCGGGCAAGAACGCCGCACCGGCTCTCTACGTAAGCTACTTCGACAACACGCGTTCCATCGGCGGCGACGCCATGGACGGCGGCTACCAACTTTCCAAGGTGAACATCGACATCTACAACCTGGATTGCGATTTCGACCTGACCGTGGGTTACCCGCAGTTCGTGCAAATCGAGATTCTCAACGAGTTCGGCAAGAGGATGCTCACCGTGGCAGCGCGCGAACTCGCCGGCGAAAAGAAAACCAACTTCAAGTTCAAGGCCAAGGCATTCCCCACCGGAAGGTACACGCTCAAGGTTATCGGGGAAGCATTCACGGCCGAACAGAAATTTTACATTTTGAACTAAGGGGAACAATATGAAAATCTACAAGTTCCTATTTGCACTTTCCTTTGTCGCCTTCTGCGCCGGATGCGGAGACGACGACAGTTCATCCGCTCCGCAAGAAGAAGAAAGCAGTTCATCTAGGATAGCTTCCTTCAAGTCAAGTTCTTCGCTCAGCACGCGCGCCGACATCACCTACACCGACACGCTGGAACTCGGGGACACCGTTTCCCTCGATTTCGAAATTCCCAAGAGCAAGAAGGATATCGACGAGGAAAGCGGCTACATCTACATCACCGACACGACAAAGTCCGTCACGCTGTTCCTCGGCGAGTTCGTCAAGGGGACGCGAGTCAACGTCCATATCATGGCCTCGGGATTGTCCAAGGACACGATACAAATCAGCAGCGAGACTGGCGACAAGCTGAACACGCTAAGCCCCGTGTGGAGCGAATCCAAGAACGATTCCGTCTTTGGCAACTACATGACTCCCGGACACGATGGCAAGATGCTAAGGAACTCCTTCGTGGTATTCAACGACGGCTTCTACTACATGAACGTGAAGGCCAAGTTTGACAAGGCCTCAAGAATCCGCACCTACGTCGACATCGATTCAGCCTACTTTGTTTACACGGGCGAAGAAGACAACATCCTAATGAATCTGACCGACACCATCCGCGGGATATTCACCATCGGCGAAGGTCCCGGCGTCGTCAAGGTCAGTTTCTCGGGCAACGAAGGCACAAGCATCGCATTGAATGCGAACGGGAACTCCATCAGCAAGTTCGAGCTCTACGAGCAGGACACGACACTCGTCAACAAGAACGACTCGACCATCGACGCCCTGCTCCTGCCCCACGACACCACAGACTGGTCTCTCAAGATTTACCCGACAAAGGTCATCAGCTATATCTCCGGCCCCTACGCGACATTCGAAATCGAATCCGTTAGCAGGCCTCTCGAGAAGGGCGAATACTTCGCCAACCCCGACTCCATCGTGGTTCCGGGCGACACGCTCACCGTGCAACGTCCGCGCAACGACCAGGCCAAGTACTACCTGTACCAGGAGCAGTACATCTGGCTTGCCGATCTGGAAAAGGGCGATTCCATCGACGTGTTCCACTTCATGGAAGGGTACTGCGACAACCAAGCTCAGTGCCCGGCGACATGCGAAATCCTGGACAGCAAGCGCAAGGTCGTGCAGGAAATCAGCTGCCTCTACGGCGGCAGCCTCAAGGTCACCGACAAGATGACAAAGGGAGCCTTCTATCTGCACTACGTGCGCACCGGTAACATTTACCCGACCGACGAAAGCCAAATCCTCACGCTCAAGGCCTACATCCAGCAGCCCGGCCTCTTCAAGGAATTCGCGTTCTTTGACGAGGAAGAAGAAGAAATCTTCGGCGAAAAGGCCTTCCGCGCCAAGGTGGGTGACACGCTCCGCTTCGACACGTTCAAGTTCAGGACGATGCCCAAGGTCGCAAGCACCAACGTCCGCTGGTTCCTCCCCTGCGAGGACGTCCCCTACATCGGGACCTCCGCCTATATAGCCACGGTGGACAAATGCAAGGACGAGCAGGAAATCTACGCCAGCTACCTGGTGGTCCAGGACAGCGCGTTCGGGAAGACCCCGCACATCATCGCGCAGAGCATCGCCGACCCGACCGCCCGCGACACCCTGAATCTCTCCATCAGCGAGAAATAGCCCCGACAGCACAAATCATTCAGAAATCACCCCAAAAGGCGCCAACCAGCGCCTTTTTTCATTACCCCGAGCTGGGTCCCCATTCCCACAAATAAAAAGCATAAACAGCCCAGCATTCCTTACACATAGCGAGATATTCGTGGAGGTATAATGAAAACGGGATAACGTCACGAGAATGGAGCGTCGGCCAAGGATGGGGAGGGTGCAGGGAGGGGACCGTGCGGCCTTCGCAACTCCGAGCTGGGTCCCCTCCCGCATCAAATCAACAACGATTTAAGTTAAATAAGCAGAATTCCATTAATTTGAGTCATATCTCCCAACAAAAACATTGAAATCCTAAAAAAATATGCTATCTTTGTGGCCTATCTTGCAAGTCGTGCCAAGCTCTACCAACTTGCAAGCAAAACCAAAGAGCTTCCTCTAAGAGGTATATATGTCCTCCTTCCGTGGACCAAAAGGTAAAGTAGCACGCTCTCTCGGCGTTGCCGTTTCTCAGAAGACTCAAAAGGCTCTCGACCGCCGCAACTTCGCTCCTGGCCAGCATGGTCAGAACCGCAAGAAGTCCGCTTCCGTGTACAAGCAGCAGCTCGTCGAAAAGCAGCGTCTTCGCTTCACCTACAACATTTCCGAAGCCCAGCTGGCCAAGGCTTACAAGGAAGCCAACCGCCGCGAAGGTTCTGCCGGTGACAACCTGATGATCCTGCTCGAAACCCGTCTGGACGCCCTCGTCTACCGCATGGGTTTTGCCCGCACCATCTTCGCTGCCCGTCAGTACGTCGCACACGGCCACTTCGCCGTGAACGGTGTCCGCAGCTTCTCCCCCAGCCGCCTCGTCAAGGCCGGCGACGTCATCAGTCTGCGTGAACGTTCCAAGGAACACGTGCAGATCAAGGAAGCCTTCGCGAACGCTCCCGAAGCTCCGGAATACCTGACCGTCGACAAGACCAAGATGGAAGGCACGCTCGTGAAGCTCCCGCTCCGCGAACAGATTCCGGTCAAGCTCGAAGAACAGCTCGTCGTGGAATACTACTCCAGGTAAGCGATTCTTTAAAGTTTGTAGAAAGCGGAGCGTCATCGCTCCGCTTTTTCTATTTCCATTTTTGGGCAATCCCCAACGAAAAACCCGCCTGCATTGAATTGCAGGTGGGTCGTTTTTCAATATCCCGTTGCGGAGAGTCCGTAGAGCACGTCAAACGGGCACTAGCGGTCCTCCCAGATGGCGTTCGGCAACTTGCCGATGTCACGGAAGTCGAGACGGCCCGTGGTGGAAGAGTTCACGCTCACGACGCGGGCGAGCGGCTTGCCGGCGCGCTCGATGACGACTTCCTCGTCACGGAGCGCCACCTGGTCCAGCAGGGAACCGAAGTTCTGCCGGGCTTCCATCGCGGTCACGACTTTAGCCATGCTTATTCCTTGGCGCCTTCGGCCTTGCCCTGCAGAGCCTTGTCCTGGATGACGAGGTCCACGCGGCGGTTCTTCTGGCGGCCTTCCTTGGTGCTGTTGTCAGCGATCGGCATGGTCATGCCGAGGCCCTTCGCGGTAAGACGGCCGGCGTCGATGCCCTGTTCCACGAGGAAGTTCATGACGTTGTCCGCACGCTGCTGGGAGAGCTTCATGTTGAACTCTTCGGAACCGGTGTTGTCGGTGTTACCTTCGATGGACACGTTAAACTGCTGGTACACGGAAAGGATACCGGCAACCTTGGCAAGGCTCGTCTTGAGGTCGGCCTTGAGGGTAGCCTGGTTCACGTCGAACAGGATGTCGCTCATGGAGAGGATAATACCGCGAGCGTCCTTGGACACCTGGATGAGCTTGGACTGGAGTTCGTTCAGCTTGTTCATCGCGTCCTTCTGGCGCTGTTCGGCCTTGGCGCGTTCCTCGGCGAGGGCCTTCTGCAGGTCGGCCTCGCGTTCGCCGGCAGCCTTGAGGGCGGCCTCGTTGGCGGCGGCTTCGGCGGCGAACTTTTCCTGGTTCTGCTGCATCTCGGCCTGGAGCTTGGCCTCGTGGTCCTTGAGGTCGCTCACCTTGCCAGTGTGGATCTGGTGCTGGATGGATTCAATCTCGCGGGCAGTAGCGGCACGCTTCGCCCAGTTTTCGTCCATGTGGTTGCGGATCGTCTGCGTTTCGCCCTGGACCTTGACAATGTTCACGTAAAGCGAGCAGGCGGCAGAGAGCTGGATTGTCTTCTCGGAAGTCGCATCGTCCTCTTCGGCGGACTTGAGCGCCTTGGAAACACCCATGGCCTCGGCGAGGGAAATCTTGGCGGAAGTCGCGTTCGCCGGAAGCGAAGCCTTGACCGTTTTCAGGGATTCTTCACAAACGCTGGAAAGAGAGGTACTCGTGCCTTCGGCGGCAACGGCAAGACCGGCAGACACGGCAATCGCGGCAAAATACTTGAAGTTTTTCATTATTACTTGCCTCCCTTGACTTCGCTGTCCAGGATACCCTGGTACTTGGCCTTGCGTACATTGTCTTCGCGAAGTTCCTTTTCAAGAGCCTCGTCCTTCTTCTTCATCTCGTCACGTTCCGCAGCATAAATTGCAAGCTTGTATTCAAGCGAACTCATGTCAGCCATCACGATAGCTTCTTCCTCGTCGCCATTTGCAGCGAGAGTCTGGGCAGAATCGAGGTCGGCCTTCGCCTTTGCGGCGGCAGTGGCATTGACATTCGATTCGGCGGCAACAGCCTGGGTCATTTCGGCCTGGCCCAAGGAACGATCAACAGCTTGCTGATTGGAAGCGCAGCCGAACAGAGCTAGCGCGGCGGCCCCCATAGCGAGAGTACGAATATTCATAAAAGTCTCCTATTGGTGATTTTCGTCACTTAAAATAGCTATTATTAGAGGGTATAGCCCACCAAATCAAGGCAAAATTTTTTTTAAGAGGGCCATGATGCAAGAAATCCGCTCGTACTCCGTGAAACAGTACATGACCGCCCTCAAGCAGAAGGTGGAGGACACCCCTGCCGTATGGGTTCATGGAGTCATCACGCAGATTTCCGAAAAGCCGAAAATCGTCTACATGAGCATCGCGGACTTCGAGGAAGGGAGCGTAATCCCGCAAGCGACGGTTTCCCTTTCGTGTTTCGGGGCAAAATTCGCCGCAATCAAGGCCAAAGTCGCCAGTTTCGAGAACCCCTTCGAAATCAAGCCCCAGCTCAAGGTGCAACTGCTCATCAAGGCGGAGCTCTATGTCCCCTACGGCAAGCTCCAAGCCCAGATTCTCGACATCGATCCGGTGTACACCCTGGGCGAACTCGCGCTAACCAAGAGCGCCATCCTGCGAAAACTCGCAACCGAAGGGCTTCTCGACAAGAACAAGTCGCTGGAGCTCCCTGCAATGCCCTTGCGAGTAGGCCTCATCACCGGCGAAGGGACCGCAGCCTACCGGGATTTTTCCACCAAGCTTGCGGAATCGCCATTCGCATTCCACATCGTGCCCGCATTCGCGAAAATGCAGGGCAACGAGACGGAATCCAGCGTCATCGAAGCGCTCGACACGCTCCAAAGCGATCCCGAACTGGACGTCGTCTGCATCGTGCGCGGAGGCGGTTCCAAGACGGACCTCACCTTTTTCGACAGCGAGGCCCTGTGCCGCGCCGTGGCAAACTGCCGCGTACCCGTCTTTACGGGAATCGGCCACGAAATCGACCGCAGCCTGCTCGACGAGGTGGCGCACCTGTCGTGCATCACCCCCACCGACTGCGCGAAGCGCCTTATCGAAAGGGCGAGCGAAAGCTGGGACGCCATGGTTCGCGCCGCACGCGACATCGCCGAAGGCGCAAGGGACTGCCTGGGCGCATACTCGACCGGGCTGACCTCCGTGGGCCACCGGCTGCAGCAGATCCTAGCCAGGCGGTTCCTGCAAGAAAAAACAAACCTCGCCCAGATAGGCGTATCCCTCAAGAAAGACATGCAGTTCCTGTTCCGCAACGAAAGCGAACGCCTGTCACGCAACGCGGAAGGTCTAAAGCAGGGATCGCGAAAAATCATCGAGTTCGAGAAGGCCCGGTTCGAGCTGAGCGAGCAGAAGGTCAAGGCGGCCGACCCCAAGCAAGTCCTCGCGAAGGGTTACACGCTGACCCTGGACGCAAACGGGAAATTTATTCGAAACGCGAGCGAACTCAAGCCGGGCGACCGCATCACCACGCGCTTCCGCGGCGGCGACATTCAATCGCAAGTGCTCTAGCTACTTGGCCTGGGGCTTGATCATCAGCACCTTTTCCATGCGGGTGCCATCCATCTTGAGCACGCGGAACTTGTAACCGTCGATTTCCACTTCGGCGCCCGGTGACGGGATGATGCCGAGTGTCGCCTGGATAAGGCCCGACAGCGTTTCCACGTGGGAATTTTCCGGAGCCTCCAGTTCCACGCCCAGTTCGTCTTCCAGGTCGGAAAGCGTCATGAGCGGGTCCAAAATGTAGCGGCCGTCCTTGAGACGTTGCACGTCGTTTTCGTCCTCGTCGTCCTCGTCGCGAATCTCGCCGACGATTTCCTCGAGGATATCCTCGAGGGTGACGAGTCCGGCGGTTCCGCCGTACTCGTCGACGACGATGGCGAGCTGGTTGCCGTTCTTGCGCAGCTCGGTCAGCAGGTCGTCAATCTTCTTATGGTAGGGAACGAACACGGGCGGCATCACGAGCTTCATCAAGTCGAAAGGTTCGTCGCGGTGCTCGGTGTACCATTCCAGGAAGTCGCGGTTCGAAAGTACGCCCACGATATTGTCGACCGTGTCCTTGTACACCGGCAAGCGGGAATGGCGCTCGTTGTTCAGCACATGCACGAGTTCCTCGAGCTTGGTGTCCACGTCGATGGCGCACATGTCTACACGGGGAGTCATGATCTCGCGCACCGGGGTCTCCACGAAGTCGAAGATGTTCAGGATCATCTGGCGTTCTTCCTTCTCGAGGCCTTCGCCCTCGCCCGCCTTCAAGTCGGACAGGTCGGCCTGGACCGCATCGCGGCGCTCTTCGGGCAAGAAGCTCAACTTGGCGTCGTAGCCGAACAGCTGGAGCATCTTCACGAACAGCCAGTGGCAGAACATCGCAGCCGGGGCAAACGGGATGCGGATAACCCGGAACAGCGGGACGAGCACGATGGCAATCGTGTCGGGCTTGAGGCTGCCGAGCAGGTTCGCGCAGAACACCGTAAGCATGTAGATACCGGCGCAGGCGACAATCAGGTAGGCGGCGCTGCCCAGTTCCCAGTAGTCCTTGATCCAGGCGTACGGCAGGGACTGGAACAGGTAGTAGCCCAGCAGGCCGCTCCCTATGTTGCAGAAAATACGGCCGATGGAAATGGTCTCGTTGAAGCCGCCCCATTCCACAAGACCGGCAATAACCTCTTCACGGTCATCCCTGTCCTTGGCTTCGCGTTTGGCGTAAATGCCGCTGAACACAGCCTTGATCAGCGAGAACGAGAACGAAACAAACAGGAAAACAATCAAAAAAGCGAAAACCCAACTGTCGGAGTTTTCCATCAGTCCTTCTCCTTGTAGGGGTCGAGCCCCAAAAATTCACATTCGCGGGCGCGCATCACCTTGCGGTCCGCCGGCTTGATATGGTCATAACCGGAAAGGTGCAGTAGCCCGTGCACAATCACGCGCTTCATCTCGGCATAGAACGTATTGCCGTATTCCGGGGCCTGGCGCTTCACCTGGTCGCGGGCGATGTAGATTTCGCCAAGGAATTCCTCGTCGTGCCATTCGTAGGAAAGCACGTCGGTCACCTTGTCGAGGCCGCGGTAGTCACGGTTCATCACGCGGACGAACTCGTCGGTGCAAAGGACGATGTTCACGCTCTTTTCTGCCCCTTCCTCGCGCAGGAGACGACGGGCCATGGCCTCGAACCGCTCTTTCCACGGGAAAGACGCAATATTCCCCTCGCACAGGAACTCTATGTCATATTTCACAGATTTCTTTTTACTGGCAGGGTCGGGCATTAGATGTTATACCACTTCTTGAGGGTCGCAATGATGGCTTCGGCCTGGGCCTTTCCGCTGATATTGAACTTGCTGCGGGCCTTGAACGTCCCCTGGGACTTCTGGTAACGGCGAAGAGAAACCTTCGGTTCACCAAACTCACCCGTTTTCGCATCGCGGTCCTGGTATAGGAACATCATGCTCTGCCAGGCGCCCTTGGTCAGCACTTCCTTGTCCAGTTGCTTGAGGACAAGTTCCCCCGTTTCGGCATCGCTTACTTCGATAGTCAATTCGTCGGCGTCCATGCTCATCTTTGAACCTCTGCTTTCAATGTGATGAAAATAACTAATTGATGCAATTCACATGCAAAACATAATAATAATACATATATTTAATAAAGTTAACAACAGGAAATGCGGGGCAACATGTTTTTTTCGCAAAAATCCAAGATTCTAGTCATTTTTACGGCTTTACTCCTTGCCATGCCCAGCTTGGCAGCCAAAAGCACGTCCGGCAAAGTCCGTTCCGTGCTGGGCGACGTAGCCCGCCAAAAGGCCAACAAGACCAACTGGGCGGCGTTGCGCGTAGGGGCGACCGTCGAGCAGGCCGACAAGATCCGTACCGAGATCGAATCGCAGGCCATCATCAACCTGCCTGACGGCAGCAGCATATCCATCGAAGAGAACACTCTCGTCGTGTTCGAGGAACTGATCGCCAAGGACGGGAACCAGAAACTGACTGCCGACGTGCAGCAGGGCAAGGTCCGCTTCGACGTGCAGAAACAGAAGGGCAAGGAAAGCTCGTTCCAGTTCCGCACCGGGACCGCGACGGCAGCCGTCCGCGGCACTTCGGGCGTCATCGGCCAGACCAGCCGCGGCAAGCCCATCGCGGCACTCCGCGAAGGCAAGCTCGAAATCACCACCGGGAGCGGTCAGGTGAACATCAACGGCGGCGAGACCGCCGTCCCGAACGGAGATTCCTTCGTGGTCCTCGAACTCGCCTCTTCCGGCGACCTCGACTTCCTCAACAAGATCGACTCGCTCCTGAGCGACACGACAAAATCGCTGGAAGACCTCAAGAAGAGCATCCAGTCCCTCGATTCCGTGTACGCGGCCAACTTGAAAAACGCCGTCGACACCTTGGGATGCGCCTTCGAATCCATTCCGGACACGGTGACCACGCCGTTCCTCACCATCCAGGGTTCCTGCAAGCCGGGCATCTTTATCGAAGTCGGTGCGGAACGCATCGAGACGACCGACGAACCCTTCCAGTTCACCCCGAGCTGGGATGCAAGCGCCTACGGAGCGAAGAAATTCCCCGTATCCTGCTTTGTCGGCAAGATAAGCCTCCCCTGCGGCTACATCACCACGACCTACGCCAAGCCGAGCAAGCCTGTCAAGAAAATCGAGAAACAGGAACCCAAGGCTGAGAAGGTTACCTTCAAGCTCACGACGCCTTCCCCGGTCAAGGTCTGCAAGACGGGGACCGTCACAATGGAAGGCACATTCGACACGACCGCCACGAACGCCAACCTGTTCGTGAAACTCGGCAACTACACATCGCCGAACCTCGTCCCGCTCAGCCAGGGCAGCAAGTTCAGCCACACCATCGCCGTGAGCGACCGCATCGGCAACTGGGAAGAGAAGAAGGCCTACGCCGAATTCCACACCGCCGAAGGCGTGCAGACCGAAAGTGTCGACCTGGAAATCGACAAGTCCTGCGCCAAGGTGAACCAAGTTAACCCGATAGTCAATTTCCAGCGCTACGACTCCACCCGCTGCAACATCAGCATTTCCATTTCCAACATCAAGGGCGATGTAGTGCTGCTATCCACCTTCGTTGATGGGGCTCTCACCAAGGAGACAAGTCTAGACAAGGACATCTTCACGACCTTCAAGCTCAAGGCCGGTTCGCACAAGTACACCTTCAAGGCCGAGGACAGGGCCGGCAACAAGGCCGAGCTCGTCAAGACGCTCGGATGCTTCCCCAATGTCAACACGACCCTTGCCGTGCAGGGCGGCAACTACGAACTCATCCGCGCCCCGCTGTCTCCGAAGGGCTCCAAAACCGGGATTACAAGGAACGTAAAATTCAAGGTTGCCAACGTCCCGCAGCAGGATCCGAGCCAAATCAAGAGAATTACCATCAAGCAGAACGGCAAAAACGTCGTTCAACTACAAAATAAGCAGATTACAGACCTCAATTTTGACATACCCGTGGAATTGGTGCGCGATAAAAAGACTATCATTAAGATAGAAGTGGTCATGAAAAATGGCCGCGTCCTGAACGCTTCCAAAACTTACGAGGTCCGCTGATGGGGTTTTCGAACCAGATAACAATCTGGACGCTGGCGATAGCATCGACGCTCTCCGTCGCACAGACGGATTCCGCCGCAGTTGACTCTGCGGCGTTTGCCGTTGTTGTTCCGCCCAGCGATACGACGAAAACCTGGAACGTTTCGGGCAACGTCACCTATCGGGGAGCCTACCACTATGTCCGGACTCGCACTCACCACGGCGACACGTTTGTCTCCGGGCAAGACTCGATAAAGCCCGGGAATCGTTACCGCAACTACTTCCAGGTTCCCGGGTTCATGACCGAGGGCAGCGCCTACGTTCGCGCAGAATCACCGGACGGCCGAGTTTTCGAGTTCGATGCCGACGTCACGAGCGACAACTGGAACAAGTTCTACCCGAACCCGGTATCGCTCCGCTACACCGACAAATACAGCCAACTGACACTTGGAGATTTCCATAAATCCGAAGGCGAACTCTACATGGGCGGGCTACCTGTATTCGGTATCGACTACACGCTTTCCGCGATGAGGGACGAAAACGGCAACCCGACGTGGCAGGTCAACGGATTCTTCGGCGAGGCGCAGCGCCCCCTGCTCCCCGGGAATCGCCACCCCTACTTCTATCACGAGTGGATAGACGACGGTGAAGCCGCCGCCCAGCGAATCGCCTACGGCGGTTCCATCAAGTTAAGTCCAAACAAGATCAGCAGCATCGCCGTCGGAGGCATATACGCAAACGACGAAATCGAGGACCCGCTGCTCAGGGACGGGGCCAGCGCGAGCACCATCACCGCAGAACCGATGCAGGAATCCTTCACGCTATTTACCGACATGGGGATCTTTTCGGAATCAAAAGACGCCATGCTGAACTTCCAGGCTGCAGTCGGGCGTGCCGACACCGCAGACGTCATCCGCGAGAGGGCAGTCAACGCAGTCTTCTCCAGAGCGGGCCTGAACACCTCGAGCTACGCCACTCTACGCAAGCTGATGCACAACGAGAATGCTGTCAAGACGCTTTCCAAGAATGAACTCGAAAGCATTTTCGGCGACAACAACACGCTCACGACAAAGCAGATGCAGGACTCCCTGCTCACCCTGATCCAAAAGGCCAAGGCGATCCAGAAAAACTACGAAAAAAACCGGGATGACGACCGTGCGCTCGGAATGAGCTGGAGAAACCAGAATTTCGCATTCGGCCTTTTCGGGAACTGGAGCTACAAGGCGACCACCATCCGGGGACACGCCAAATATGTCGGCGAGAACTTCTACAGTGCCGGCTCTCCGGACCAACTTGCGGACACGCGCGAATACGGCATCGAAATCGACCAGGGACTCTTTGACGTTTGGGACTTGAACCTGAGCTACAACGTACTCGTCGAGAACGCGGCAAAAGGCGAAAAGATGAACATGCTCGGTTTCGGAGAAGGGACTAAGCACGGGATTGCGCCCAACATGGATTCTCCGTGGTACAAGGAGCACGAACTCGACATGGACCGCACCCGCTACACCCACAACGCGGGCATCCAGAACAGTTTCCGCATCAACGAGGTTCTCAGCCTGCGGGCCGGATACGGATTTGAATACAAGAAGCAATATAAGCCATTCCAGCTGCGCGCCGTGTACACCGAGGAATCCAAGATATATACGGACAGCTGGTTCAACCCGCGCAAGGGCAAGGCCACAACAAAGTACGACACCGGAGACTCGATTGTCGAAATCGACAAGGAACGCTGGGACGCGTACAAGGCGCTCGACGGCGAAGACTACATCGCCTCCAATTTCGAGGAACGGCTGCTGAAACACTCCTGGAACGCCGGGGTGACTCTCCGCAAAGGGCCCACCACGATCAACGTGGACGCGCGCTTCGCCATGAGACTCGACGACTCCAAGTTCCACGACGACGCTCTCGTGAAGGATTTCGACTTCAGCGACGAGACATGGGGCCGGCTCGGCTACTACTACGGAGGCACCGACTACTTCGAGCACAGCTACCCCATCGTCGCGACGACATCTTTCGAGCCCTTCCAGAACCATTTCTACGTTACGCCCCGGTTCAAGAAGTACAACCGGGATGACATGGACGAGGCGGAGCTCACCGTCGGTGACGAACTCGAAGTTCCCTTCCTGCAGGAATTCCTCGTCCTGGGCATCAACGGCGAATTCCGCTACATGGCAACGACCTGGGAAGAAAATAAAAAGGACGTAAGCGAGAAGGAAACCGACTTTATCGGCAGTGCACGACTCCGCATCAACCATTCCAAGCATTTCTACAGCGAATGGGTGTTCGGCACGGGCATTTTCTACCGTCCTGACAATTTGAGCAACGAATACAAGGACGTATACGGCGGATTAAACCTGAACTACACGTTCTAGCTACGGACGCATCCCACCTTTTCTAAATTTGCGCCGATGTTTACCTACCGATTCAGAGAACTGGCAGTCGCCCTGCATAAGAAGGGCGATGTCCGTGCTGCCCTGGCTCGGGAAATCCGCGTTCATCCGGAAAAAATTTTCAACATCGAAGTCGAGAGATTCTCGCTGGACAGCCGCCGCAAGGGAGACCCGCACTGGTCCTACAACGTGATCTTCGATGTGGCATCGCCACTGCGCACGACAGGCAGCAGCGCGCGCGGGCTCATTGAGGCAAAACGCGAAGAGCGCAGTCTTGACGCGGAGCCGCTAGGAAATTCCATGCCGATGCCCGGCCATGTCGACATTGTCGGCGCAGGACCCAGCGGGCTCTGGGCGGCACTGCATCTGCTACGCAAGGGTTTTTCCGTCGACATCTACGAACAGGGGAAATGCGTCGAGGAGCGTTTCCGCGACATCCGGCGCTTCTTTGTCGACCGCAAGTTCAACGCGCACAGCAACGTGCTCTTTGGCGAAGGCGGCGCGGGAGCCTTCAGCGACGGAAAGCTGAACACGCGGAGCCGCAACGCTTTTAGCGAAGCGGTCCTCAAGGACATGGTCGGCTTCGGCGTCGACGAAAGCGTCGTCACCTTCGCGAAACCGCATATCGGCACCGACAGGCTCGTGCTGATGCTGCGCGAGATCCGGGCCGAAATCGTAAGGCTCGGCGGGCATATCCATTTCAGCACGGCACTCGAGGATATCGAGATCAAGGACGGACGGATTGCGGCGATTAAGTTGAGGGAGGTTCGAGGCTCGAGGCTCGAGGTTCGAGGCGCGAGTGTCGATGTCTCGCTGCCGTTCTGGAAACCTTGCGAGGCGCTGGTGCTCGCCGTCGGGCATTCTGCCCGCAGCGTCTACACGCTGCTGCACGCCCGTGGCGTCGCCCTCGAAAGCAAGGCTTTCGCCATGGGCGTGCGCGTCGAGCACCCCCAAATGCTCATCAACATGCGCCAGCTCGGCAAGGACGTGGACACGCGCCTCACCGGCGCGGCGGAATACTTCCTCGCCACGCCGACACTCGACAAGACAAGCAGCGCCTACAGTTTCTGCATGTGTCCCGGCGGCATCCTGGTGCCCTGCGCATCGGAACCGGGCACGCTCGCGACAAACGGCATGAGCTACAGCCGCCGCAACGGCCCCTTTGCCAACGGAGCCATCGCGGTCCCCATCGCGGCAAGCGAAAAGCTGTTCGGAGGCCTCGAACTCCAGCGCAAGATTGAAGCGGACGCGTTCAGCGTCGGCGGCAAGAACTATGCGGCCCCCGCACAGACCATCAAGTCGTTCCTCGCGCACAAAGAAGACGCTAGGCTTCCCAAGTCCACCTACCCCTGCGGCCTCGTGCCGAGCAATCTGTGGGGCTGGATGGACAAGACCATCTGCAAAAGCCTCGCCGAAGGCTTCCAGAACTTTGACCGGAAAATCCCCGGGTTCATCGAAGACGGCCTGATCGTCGCCCCCGAGACGCGCACCAGCAGCCCGCTACGCATGAGCCGCAACAACGACACGCTCGAAAGCGCAAATACCAAGGGACTCTTCGTCCTGGGCGAAGGAGCCGGATACGCCGGCGGAATCGTCACCAGCGCCGCCGACGGAGTACGCCTCGCCCACTACGCAAAAAAGGCGTAGACCTACAGCCACTTACTCCGAAGCCATTCTTGCAATTCAAGAACTACCGGATAAAAGTCATTGTCTATTCTGTGCGTTGGAATAATACGAACCGTTTTACTTCTCTTAATCCTAGATTTACTTGGCATAAGCCACGAAACGCTCTTCAAATCTTTCATGAACACTTTTGACTTTTCTTTCCCATCTTCTTCCCTAAAAGCAGTCCATTGCACTCGGATTCTTCCAGATGTTGAATCCAATGACTTTTGCAATCTTAAAAAAGTTTGAACATCCGTATCATGGAGTGTGTCGGCAAAAACTTCAGCTTCATTCCTCCACACTTTCGTATACATCACGGTCGAATCTTGGTATAAAGACGCTTGATACAGCACCGAGTCCGTTTTTTGGATAACCTCGACTATTTTTACAAAATCACTCCGAGGCGGCGTGTATGGCACGCCACCCACCGTTGTATAATACGCCGAAGCCATTATCAAAAGCCAGGAAAGCATTTATTTACCCAACCCCATCAACTCTTCATACTTGGAAAACAAATCTAGCACCACCTTGTATGACTGTCCGTACACCTCTTTTTCCACGTCTGTTTTTTTGTAAAGCGAAATTTCCTTACATTCCGATTCAGACATAATAAAAAATGCGCGAGAATCGTACAATTCTCCTGGACGACGATGTTTCCATGACATCAGCGGGAAACTACCTTCTAGATTCAACAATTCGCGATATAGCGATTTATAAGCATCCGTTCCGCCGAGAACAACACTATCAAGCAGTACCTCAGTTTCGACAAAAGAAGTATCTCTGACATCATCTTTAAGGTGTGTCCGCTCCATATATATTCTTAGAGAATCCCCGACAGGCGTAATAATTCGAACGAGTTCAAAACCTTCTACAGGGCCTTCCCCATACAAATGCCAGTTAGAAGAATCCCGCTCCATCCCAACCATAACAATAGAATTGGGGATGCAATAACTTGATTCCATTTCCAATTCAACAGCCAAATATTCCTGACCTGAGTATATCTGCGATATTTTCTCATTATGACAGCCAAACAAAAAAAAGACCATCAGGGTCAACAACTGAATCCGCATTCCTTTTATCAAACACTTCATGAGCACCGGTCTACGCGGGAATCTGTAACATCTTGTCATAAATATATACAAAATCGTTTGAAAGCATACATTTGTATGCATTAAGAGCTACAGTTTGGCAATCTCTTCCATGGAAAGGCCGGATATTGCAGCAATCTTTTCAACAGGATCACCGTAATCACGCATAGCCTTCGCCATTTCGCGTTCACGTTCGCCATGGCGTTATGATCCCATTCTTTGTGGTACATTTTCTGATATGCCTCGAATTCTTCTTTGCTGAAATTAGATACTTTCGAACTCTCTGTCAAATGTTCGAACAATTCCGTTTAGAACGTCATTTAAAAACGTTTCTAGGAAAACTATTTGATGTCAATTAAGTCAAAATACATCAAACGGGTGTGCAATGGTTTACTTGCCTGTAATTTTATGTTAACGCCTAGAGCTCTTGCCTCATTGATTTCTGAGCTATACAGAAACTTGAATTGATTCTTCTGATAGTAATGGATGACACCGGACTCATTAATTGCATCGACAATGATAAAACGGCATCCAGTCTTGTTTTCATCGCTACGGAACCAAGCTTTTATAAAATCCATTACCGCAGAGCCAATGCCCTGCTTTGCAAAATCAGCATTCGTTCCCAATCGTCCAACTAAAACACCTGGATAACGTCGAAGATTCTTTTCGCCATTTTCCGTGACGTATTCTATTTTGGCTTTGTCTTCCGGAGCGAGCTGCTTTATTCGAATGGAGTCATTTGAAATTGTAAAAGCCGCAACAATGCAATCCGGTTTATCTTTTAGGCGAAAAACATAGGTTTTCACGAAGGAAATTCCTGACCAACAGAATTTTTTCGCCATAATCCTGTTTTTGGTCGTTTTTCTCAGCAAAATCGGCCTCCTTGAGAAAACGCTCAGCGTCTTCCCCCTGAAGGGTCGGTATAGATCTTATTGCTACGGCCATAGAATTGTTCCTCTATTTACAAAATACGTTTTTGAGTTGCTGTTGTCAATCAATATTTCAAACACGGACAATATAAACCGGCAAAAAGCGCAAGTCAAGACAAAATAATTTTGCAAAAAAAGATGGACAAAAATTCCGTTTTGAACGTCTAAAAAAGCAAGGAATGAGGAAAAAACACAGCCTTAAAAATTCATCCATACACCTTGAATGCCTGACGACGCGGCTTTTACTCTTCTTCCCCCCCAAATAAGCATGATCCCCATCATGCGATAATGCACGCCCTATTTGAACATCTCCCCGCAATTTCTATATTTGTCCGACAAATCTCCCCCAGCCGGAACAGATGATTACAAGACTTATCGACCGTGACTTTGCCAACATGAGGTTGGACCGTTTCCTTCGCAAGGCCTTCCCGGAGGAATCCCTTTCTGTATTTTTCGCCGTCATCCGTAAAAAGAAAGTCCGTGTCAACGGAGTTATCGGCAAGGCAAACCAGATGCTCTCCGAAGGAGACGTCGTCTGCATTTATGAGAATTTTAAATCGGTGGAAAACTTAGACGAGAGACGAGAGACGAGAGACGAGAGAGAAGGTTCCAAGTCCGAGGTTCAAGATTCGGGTAACACGTGGGGTGTGTCGAAAACAGGATATGCCAAAAGCAAGTCCACCTGGGGCAAGGATTCCTCTCCCGCCGACAAGCAGGCTCGATGGGGCGCACGCGAACTCGACATCGTCATCCAGACCGAGGACTACGTCATCGTCAACAAGCCCTCGGGACTCGCGAGCCAGCCGGGCAGCGGCACACGCCCCGGAGAAAGCCTCGTGGAATACCTTTGGGAATGGGGCAAGAGCGAAGGACTGGACTTCCGCCCCACCATCGCACATCGCCTGGACCAGGAAACCTCCGGCATGCTCATCGCCGCACTCCACGGCGACACACTCCGCGACTTCACGCGCATGATCCGCGAACACGAGGTCGACAAGTTCTACTTCGCCCTCGTCAAGGGCAACCTCAATCGCGACAAGGGCACCATCAGCGAGACCCTGACGCGCACGGACGCCGCCAAGGGCAGCAAGATGAAGGTCGGCCAAAAAGGCGAAGGGGCGCAGGAAGCCGTCACGCATTACCGCGTCAAGCAGCACTACGAAGGCTTCGACCTCGTGAAAATCAAGCTCGAGACCGGGCGCATGCACCAAATCCGCGCACACTTCGCAAGCATCGGCCACCCGCTCCTGGGCGACACGCGCTACGGCGATTTCGCATTCAACCGCGAAGCCAAAAAGCAATTCGGCCTGCACCGTCTATTCTTGCACAGTTGCCGTCTCGAATTCACTTGGAAGGGAGAAAAGAAGGTCTTCGACTGTCCGCTTCCCAAGGAACTGCAGGACGTCATCAAGCAACTGAAGCCCATCAAGACGGAGAGGCACTAGGCCATGACCGCCAAGATCGCATACGCACTGACAGCGGCCATGTTCGTTCTCGCCACCGTCACAGCCTGTAACGATTCCACTTCTGCCGACCACAATGATCCCAAAATTCCAAGTTCATCGTCCGCCGAAGACAGAGAGGGAATGATTCGCGTCCCGGCATCGGACACCAAAGTCAACCTTGCCGAAAAGATGGACGCCAAGCTGACCTACGATTACCTTATCGGTATCCACGAAGTCACCTGCGGCGAATACGGCGACATCACTTGCAGCGACGGAAACCTGCCCGTCGCCAACATCACCTTCTTCGACGCCGTCCTGTTCGCGAACGCAAAAAGCAAGGCCGAAAAGCTAGACACGGTCTACACCTACTCCAAGGCAACATTCGATTCCCAGAATCACTGCACCTACCTCGAAAATTTCACGACGAACTACGACAAATTGGGCTACCGCCTGCCGACAGAAGCCGAATGGGTCAAAGCCGCGCTGCAAGGCTGGGATGTGAACAACGGCTGGAATAGCGGCAATTCCGGAGGCGTACCCCACGCCGTCTGCACGGCAAGCAAGGACAAGGCCGGTTTCTGCGACTTCGCAGGCAACGTAATGGAATGGGTGAACGACTGGCTTGGCCCCGTTACAGAGTCCTCCTTCACGAACTTTATCGGAACGGCCCAGCCCAACGGCATCGGCGAAAGGATAATCAAGGGCGGGAGCTATCTCAACGACGTGCAATCCATCAGTCCGTTCGCACGCGGCGACGTATACACGGTCACGTCGGCAACCAAGACTGAATACGTCGGGTTCCGCCTTGCACTCGGAGCCATTCCCAATGCCGAAGCTGCAAACAGCGAAAACCAGCAGAGCGGGCAAATCATAAACCGTCTCGCCACATCCGACGCCGTCCGCAGCATCACCGGTACATACGCGACCAAGCTGGCCTTCCGCAACGACATCACGGGCAACCTCGTATTCGTCAACTACTCAGACATTACCTTATCCGTAATCGAAATCCAGGACACGTTGAACGTGTTCCACCCGGACATCTCCCCCAACGGGAACTGGGTCGCCTTCTGCACGAACATGGAAGGCATAAGCGGACAATCCAGCCTGTACGTACGCAAGCTCGACGCCACGGGCAGCAACCTGGTCCGGCTCGACGTTGCAAGCGCAGCTATCCCCCGCTGGAGCGTCACCGCAAGCGGGGACACCGTCATCACCTACGTGAGCGACGCAGGCAACAACAAGGAGACCGCCGACTGGCAGAAGACCAGCACATGGCAGGTCCCGTTTGCGGGCGGGGTCTTCGGCACGCCACAAAAACTGTTCGACGGCAGCTACCACGGCGGCATCAGCGAAGACGCAACCCTCGCCGTTTCCGGTGCAAGGCTTCTCCGCGCCCGCAAGGCCAATCCGCCAGGCTCCCTTTACGACGCCACCGCGACCGACACAATCTGGTACAACGGGGAACAGGCATGCAACGCATCCCTCGTCCAGGACGGAACCCAGCGTACGGCATTCCTCGATTTCGCGGGCAACACCGGCAAGGAATTTGTCGGGCAGTCCTACACCACGCACCAGCGCATTTTCATCGCCGACAATACAGGGAAACTCATCCAATCCATCGGGGCTCCGGCCGGATACACATTCGACCATACCGAATGGGCGACCGACGGAAAAATTTCGAACATCGTAGCGACACTTACCAATCCGGACGGCGAACATCAGAAAATCGTGCTCGTGAACGTTGCCGATTCCAGCGTCACCGAACTCATCCAAGGCGAGGAACTCTGGCACCCCTGCCTATGGGTAAACCGAGCTCTCAGCCCCGCCAATACAACGGACTTCGTTCTCGACCCCGACAGCGCGGGAGTCTACTTCGTTGCTGGCGGCACCGAGATTGCCGTAAAATGGCGCTACAAGATGGAACTCCTGTGGAACTACCGCGACACAACGAACACGGTGATACTCGGTTCATCGCGAGCCCTGCACGGAGTCATTCCCCGGCAGCTGACAAATGCAACCAAGGCACTCAACCTGGCCAACTCCAACAACACGCTGTTCTGCACAAAATTCATCCTGGACAACTACATCCTGCCGCACATGAAGAACCTGAAATACATCATCATGTCGATTGACATAGACCGCGGATTCAACACGGCGGCACAGAGTTTCTTCGAAGTCCTCAGGAGTTCCATTCCCGGCTACGTCTACGACGAGAACCACAATTTCTGGAAAGACGGAGTTCCCGAACAGCTTCCCCAGCTGACATACGCATCCTTAGGCTACTACAAGTTCGAACCGTTCAGGGAAACGCTCGGTTTCGAGCCCCTTGAATCCCAAGGCTGGGGTGAACCCAAGGTCTGGACAGACAGCACGTGGGTCGCCAAAAGACGCGACCTCTACGATGCAAACTTCGCTTTGCTGAAAGAAATCCTGGCCGAGGCGCAAGAGCACGACATCCGCGTCATCGGAATCATCTTCCCGCAAAACCCCTTGTACGTGAACACGGGATCGTTCTCGTTCCACGGAATCCAGCGGAGCATCGCCCCTACCCTCATCCAGGAACTTGCGGACCTGAGCAAGACCTATCCGAACTTCATGTTGATGGACGAAAACAAGATGGGCGATCACGATTATACGGACGGCATGGCCTACGACAACAACCACCTTTCGTCTGATGGTGCCCTCCAGATGACGCTCCGTATCAATTCACTTCTTGCGACTATGCCCTAGCATGCCGCAGGCCTTCTTGAGCGTGCCGGCAAGTCCCAAATTCTGGAAATTCGTCCACACCGAAAGAATTCCAGCAAGGCAACAAGCCACCGGGCGCGGGAACTTCGCATAGAGCCACTGGCGCCGTGCAATGCCGCGCTGTACGCACGGAGCCCTCCAGGAACTCGCGAAATGATGGACGCAAAGGGTTTCAGGCTGCAACCGAATCTTGCCATCGATGTAGCTTTTCGGGGAGAAAACGTATTCTGGGAAAATTTCGAGGCCCGGCAAGTCCTTAAACACCTCTGCCAGAATATTCGGCAGCACAAGGTCGTCAATCGTATTTTCCCTGTAGCGGAAAGGATGCGTCTTGTAGAATTCCAGCGCCTTGGCGACAACTGGGGAATGCGGCGTCGCACCCATGACAGCGCCCTCGATGCGCTTGGAGCCGTTCTCGTAACCAAAGAAATAGTCGCGTTCCAGCAGGCTATCGAAACTTTTCAGCACCTCGACATCGGTATCGAGATATATGCCGCCCTCGCTTTCTAGCGCATAAAGGCGCACCGCGTCGCTTGCGAATGCCCAGCGCCTTCGTTCCAGAGCGTCACGCACCCAAGGGATGCCTATGGCGCGGGCCTTCCCCGCGTCCCATAAAACGAGTTCGTAACCGGGGAGGAGACGTTTCCAGCTGTCCATGCATTTCAGGACGCTTTCCGGATAATCCTCGCCCGAAAACCAGCAGTAATGGATTTTCTTCGGGATCATCCGAACCTCTTCATGACAAGTTCCAGGAACCTCTTGCCGCCGAACGAACATATCGCCGCAATCTTGTTGCGAATCCTGGACCTGCAATCCAGCAGGCATTGCAGGCGGAACTCGTTAATCCAGTGCCAGGCGCGGTTTCTGTACTCCGAGAATTCCTCGGTGTCGGGCGTGCGCATGAGGATACTGAATCCGGCGCTCAGCAGCGAACTTTCGGCAGCCTTCAAAAGGCGTTCCGCCGTTTTCTTGTCCATCGAGGCGTTTTTCTCGTTCGCTTCCTTACAGATATCTTCGCAGATATCGAGAAGTACCGCCGTTTTCACGCCCCCCTGGTTGGCGAGCGCGCTCTCGGGATGCTTCCGGTAGTAGTACAGCGTCCTGTTCACGAGCGCGACCCTGTCGATCTCGTTGAAGATGGAGATGACCGAGATGAGGTCCTCGAAGAAAGTCCCTTCCTTGAGTTTGCGCTTTTTCCAGAGTTCCACGCGGAATATCTTGTTCCAAAGGGAATAGTCGGGAAAGCTTTTCTGGTAAAGGCTGCGTTCGATGGCCTTTTCCGCCGTGATGGTGCGGGGCCTGGTCTTGCTCGTGGGAAGAATGTCGCCGTGGTGCAAAGTCCCCCTGAACGAGCGTGTCCGGCCGCAAGCCACCTTCGTCTTGCAGGCCTTCGCCGCAAAGAGGAGGTCATGCAGCATGGATGGCGCGGCAACGTCGTCGCTGTCCACGAACACGATCCACTTGCCCGAAGCGATCTTCAACCCTTTGTTGCGGGCGCTTGACGGGCCCCCGTTCTTTTGCGTCAGCACCTTGAAGCGGGAATCGCTTTCGGCGAACGTCTGCGCGATCGCGAGGCTGTTGTCGGTAGAGCCGTCGTCAATGATCACGGTCTCAAAGTTCCCGAACGTCTGCGTCGCGATGCTCCGCAGGCACTGTTCAAGATATTTGGCCGTGTTGTACACGGGAACGATGACACTTATCTCCGGCATACCAACCTCAAAAAAATCTATCAGGCGCCCTTCTTGGCAAGGACGATTTCGCCCCAGCCCATCTGGACAAAAGCACCGGCCCTGACGAGATCGCCCTGGGCTTTCTCGTAGTCCTTCAGCAAGGCGTTATACTCCGAAACATCCTTGCGGAGCTTTGCTCCCCCCTTGGCCTTGCGTTCCAGCCAATCTTGTTTCCATTGCGCGGCAGCGGCGAGCTTGTCGCACGAGGTCTCCAGCGCATCCAGGTAGGCGGGGACCGCGTTCAGGAACGTAGCCTCGAACGGCTTTGATTTTTTCTTTGCCTCGTCGACCAGATCTTTCTGCTTCCTGCAATTTGTCGCGATTTCGCCCATGAAGCGAACAATCCTGTTGAAGTCCACCTGCGGCCAAATCATGTTGAACGGCCAGATCTTTTTCCAATGGAACTTGAACATGGACTCGTGGGCCGTATTCTTCGCCTTCACGAGTTCCTTCAGGTTGTTGAAAATGATTTCGGACGGGAGCATATCCCGGTCGACTGCATTTTCGGCAGGTTTCTCTACATCTGTATTCATATATAAATTAATATACATATGGAACGGGTTCTTGTGTGCCGCCGCTTCGTAAAGTTTCGTTAACCATTCGCTTTTTTGCTCGGTTTAGGGCTATTTTTTACCATCTTTTGCTTGCATTTTATATATTAGGATATAAATTCATAAAACGAACACCTTACTTAAGGAACCTTTATGGACAAGAAAAAACTCAGAATTTTGATGATTGTCGACATCGTCATCATTGTGGCACTTGTTGTCGTCATGATGATCCTCAAGGGGCAATACAACGACCAGGCACAAAAATCCGTCAAGGAACAAGTGGATGCCTACCTCACTGTCACCAACGGGGTTCTCCAGGAACAGTGGAAGTCCATCGACCAGTACGGCATGGCATTCAAGCTGCTCTACGCGACGCTCGCCGGCAACAAGACCGAAGCCGCGTTCAAGAGCGCCGTTGCCGCCATCGAGGGCGACAAGGATGCTCGCATCAGGCAGATCGCCTACATGTACTCCGCCGCCGGCGTGAACGACAAGGCCCAGAGCCTGATCAGCGAAAAGGCCGGCCTCGCCGAAAAGTTCCTCCTCAAGTCCGAAGGTGGCGTCTACGAAGTCGCCTGCGGAAAGGACTGCTCGATCAGCTTCACCTTCGCAAAGGGCAAGCTCAAGTCCACTGACTACAAGGCACTCGCCGAATACAAGATGGCCGACCACTTCAAACTCGAAGCTCCGGCTCCGTTCCGTTTCGAATAAGGAGAATCACGATGAATTTGAAGACTATTACCATCGCTCTCACGGTTCTCGTTTTCGCGGTCCTCGCCACTGTCATCATGCAGAAGGGCAGCTACGTCTCCCAGGCAACCGAACATTACGAAAAGACCACAGGCAACTCTTTCAACGGCACGTCCAGGATTCTCAAGTTCGTGAACGAGTCCATCGAAACCAACAAGACGCTCTGGCTCATGACCTGCGACGCCATCCAGAACGTGAAGACGGCTAAGCAGATGGCCGAAATGGAATCCAAGTACTTCCCGGGAATCAAGGGCAACATGAGCATCGCCCAGAAGAACCGCAAGTTCGAGGCGACCATGGCCTACTACATCGTCTCCTACTACGACAAGGTCGAAGTGGACAAGAAGACGGACGTCAAGACCCTCACCGGGCTCACCGCGATCGACGTGAACGCCTTGCTCGGCAACGTCGCCATCGCCAAGACCGCCGACGAGGAAGAAGGCGAAGAAGGCGGTGAAGAAGCCGCCGAAGAATAATCCGGTCAAAGATATTCAAAAGAGGCTCCGCTCATGCGGAGTCTTTTTTTGTCCTTTGCAAGCCTAGCGGCTCAGCAGGCACTTGGGAATGAAGAGTTTCGGGAAACGTTTGAAAAACGCGAACGAGAACGTGGCGAGTTGCGGCAGCTTGCGCAAGGCCTCTCTCTTGTCGGAATAGCAAAGCGCCGAGAACCAGTGGGATTTCCAGATGCAGACCGCCTGCCTGTAAAGCTTGTGCGAAGAATAACGGTCGATGACCTTGAGCGTATTCTCGTAGAGCCAGTCCTTGCGGGCCGAAATATTTGCGGAATGCGTGCGGTAGTGGCAACACACGGCATCCAGCACAGGCAGCGGCTCGAACCGGGAAAGGAACAACAGCATCATCTGGAAGTCCTCGATAACGAAATCCGCATTGTAGCCGCCCAGTTTCCGGAACGTCTCGCACTCGATCATCTCGGTACAGCCATGCAGTTCCTTTTTCCCGAGGAAAATGTCGGCAAAGGTCACCTCGGGCACGCCGGAAAGGTAGCGCGGGTCCGGGCCGGAATCGAGATTGCCTTCGGCATCCATGCGCACGACCTGGCCGAAACAGATGGGCTTGCTGCGGTTCGCCTCCAAGTAGGCGCTCTGGGCGTAAAGGCGGCCCTGCGGCATTATATCATCGGAAGCGAACGAGCAAAAGTACTTGCCACGCGCCATCGACAGGAGTTCGTTCATTGTCGCGACAAGCCCCTTATTCGGACGATGCACGTAGCGAAAACCCAGTTCCTTCTGCAAGCGCTCGAGGATCTGCGGGGAGCCGTCGGTACTGCCGTCATCGACGACGATCAGTTCGAACGGGACGCCCTGCTGTTCCATGATGGAACGGACGGATGCCTCGACAAAGCGTTCGTGGTTGTAGCTCGCCAGGAGCACCGACACGAGCGGGTTTTGAGTCCCCGGCGTCGAGCCTTCTAGCGGATTTCCCCGCTGCTCCGTCTTGGCCCCTTCCACAAAAGCCTTCACGTAGACATTCTCGTCAATTTTTTCGGCGAACATGTTGGTTACGGAGTATTCCATTTGAGCCTCCGCACGACGACATACAGCGCGACAAAGTAAAGGAAGTTCTCGCTCGCATACGCAATCATCGGGCCGTTAAATTCGAACACCTTCGAAAAGGCGACCGTTCCTACGGCCAGGTAGACGTTACTCAGCACCTCGGCGACCAGGAACTTGACCGTCTCGCCGCGGGCGACAAGCACAAGGCCAAGGGCCCAGCCCCCCGTGCGGAAGAAATCGCCCACAAGCTGGATAGGCATATAGTCGGCCACGGCAGCATAGGCGTCGGAAAGCAGTATGGCGACGACAATGTGTCGGCAGGCGAAAAGCACGGCGACAACAAGCAGCGACAAGCCGAACATCTTGTAGAGCACCGGATTGAATGTCGACCAGAATTCCCGTTTCGTCTGCTTGGCCGAAATCCTGGGCAACAGGATTACGCCCAGAATTGCGGAGAATCCGGATGCGAAAAAGTCGGAGACCTTCCACACCCCCTGCCAGACACCAGCAGCATCCCAGCCAAACTCGGCACCGACAAACGAGCGCATCACGGTCAGCACGACCGGATTCAATATCATGGGGACAATTCCCATGGCGGAAAAGGCGAACCACGGGGAACGCACGTCCAATGCGGACTTGCGGACAACGCTGAAGCTGAAACCGGCCGTGCTGGCCACGCGGGCCGCAAAGAACCCGGCGACAATGGATTGCGTCGCGATAATCGAAAGGACGCTCAACCGTTCCGTATAAAGGAAAAAGGCTACCCAGATGCACTGGAGCAGCGACGAGGCCACCCCCACCAGCGCCCAGCGCTTGTACTCGCCGAGCCCGTTCAGGACCGACGAGGAAATAGTAACGATGTTCATCGCGAGGATTCCGGGCAATGCGAAGAGGATCGCCGCCTGTACCAGCCGCGGATGAATTCCCGGGAAAAGGGTTTCGAGAGGAGCGACAAAGCAGAAAATCACCGCGACAACGGCAGTAAAGACGGAAGCAAACGCCGTGAGCCTGAATCCGCCATGCCAGAGGCCGAGCAGCTTTTCACGATTGTCCCGGTTCTGGGCGGTAAGGCTCACCCATCCGTTCTGCAAGGCAAGCGAAGACATCGCCTGCCCCACCGTCATGAGGTTCTGCAACTGACCGACACAGGCAAACGTGGAAAGCGGCAGAAACATGGCCAGCAGCTTGTTCACGACAAAGGCGCGCAGCACGTTGCAGGCGGTCACGCCGCCGGAACCAAATACGAGTTTCCAGAATTTAGATTCGCGATTCATGATTTAAACAAATTCGTTCAACGCTTCGACGACACGGGATACATCGTCATCGCCAAGGCCCGGGCCCATCGGGATGCTGAGTTCGGTCCGTGCAAGTTCTTCGGCTACGGGAAGCGCCCCGTGACGGAGCAAGGGCTCCGAAGCGCCGGTGAAAGCTTCCTGCAGGTGCGGCGGAACCGGGTAATGGACAAGCGTCTCGATACCGCGGGCAGAAAGGAACGCCTGCAGTTCGTCGCGACGTTCGCAGAAAACCGGGAAGACATGCCAGACATGCGACAGCGGGTTCGCAGGCACAGGCGTCACCCTGACAAGCGGGTTCCTGATTTCGGAGCAGTAGCGTGCGGCAATCTCCCTGCGGCGAGCGTTCCAGGCATCAAGATGCAGGAGCTTTTCCAAAAGGATGGCCGCCTGGACCTCGTCCAGCCTGGAGTTCACGCCAACGTACTTATTCACATACTTGCGCTCCGAGCCGTAATTGCCCAGCATGCGGACAGTCCGGGCCAGTTCGGCATCATCGGTCACGACCATTCCCGCATCGCCCAATGCACCCAAGTTCTTTGTCGGGTAGAAACTGTACGCAGCCGCAGTGCTTCTCGCAACCTTCCTCTCGTCTCTCGTCTCGGTTGGTGAGCCTGTCGAACCACGTCTCTCGTCTAATTTAGCTCCATGCGACTGCGCCGCATCCTCGAACACGAGCAGTCCCTTCGCCTTCGCAAATTCGCAAATGGCAGGCATGTCGGCAAGCCGGCCGTAAAGATGCACCGCCAAGATGGCACGGGTCCTTTCGGAGCAGGCCCCCTCCAGCAGGGACACGTCCAGGTTGCAAGTTTCCCTGTCCGGGTCAACAAGCACGGGAACAAGCCCCGCGGCACACACGGCAAGCACGGTAGCCACAAACGTATTCGCCGGGACAATCACCTCGTCCCCGCGCTTCAGGTAACCCTGTTCGATCGACGCACGAAGCATCAAGGTCAGCGCATCCAGCCCGTTTCCTGTACCCACGCCGAACTGCGCCCCGCAATACTTGGCAAAGACGCCCTCGAAACGTTCAGAACGGGGACCACGGATAAACCAGTTTGACTCGAGCACGCTCCCAAAAGCCGACAGCAAGTCACGGCCGAGAGTTTCGGTCACATAGCCCAGCGAATAGAACGGAACCTTGTTCATTTTCAACATTCACCTATGGTGCAGAAACTTCACGGAGGAATTCGTCGTACTCGTAGATGTAGTCCGCTTCGTCGTAATGTTCAGAGGCAAGGACCATGCAGACAGCCCCCGAAGAGAAGTTCTCTATTTCGCGCCAGTGCATCGTGGGGATATAAAGTCCGTGGTAGGAGCGGTTCAGCGAATACTTGGTGCGCTTCTTCCCGTCATCGAGAATCACGTCGAAGCTGCCGCTCGCGGCGATAATCAGCTGGCGGAGCGCGCGATGGGCGTGCCCCCCGCGGGTCGCTCCACCGGGAACATCGTACAGATAATAAAGTCGCTTGATGTCGAACGGGATCAGTTCGCCCCCCTCGACAACGCTGAGATTGCCGCGCTGGTCATGGGCAATCGGGATATCTATAATCTGCGGTTCATTCCAATTCATATCCCCAATATACGTTTTTGAAGGCCCCCGAATGTACAAACCCCGCAAGAAAAGCCCAAAAACGCTTTTCCACGAAGTTTATTTTGTATCTTTATCGCATGTTCGAGGTCTTGCCATACGATTCGCACCTTGAAGCGCGATGGGACCGGTTCGTGATGCGCGAATCGGTGAACGGCACGTTCCTGCAGACGCGCAGGTTCCTGAACTACCACCCGCAAGGGCGTTTCCGCGACGTCTCGTTCCTGCTGGAATCGAGCGGCACCATCGTCGCGGCCTTTCCAGGCAACCTGACAGAATCGGGCGAATGGATCTCGCACCAGGGATCATCCTTTGGCGGACCCGTCATCTCGAAAAATTTCTACACCGCGGAGCGCGTCCAGCACATCATCGAATGCGCGGAAGGCTACCTGAAAGGCATCTGCAAGAGCGTCAAGATGCGCCCGACGCCGGGCATCTTCGCACAGGAATCGACAGCGCTCCTCGAATACACCCTTGAACACAACGGCTACAAGAGACAGAGCGAACTCAGCGCCTACTGTACGCTCGATCAGGACACAGATCCTCTTGAAGCCTGCGAGAAAAATTGTCGCGCGGTGTTCCGCAAGTCGATACCCTTCGATCTCGAATACCGCGACATCACGGACGAAGAGATGCCCGAATTCTACAGGCACCTCTGCATATCGAAAGCCAAGCACAACGCAAAGCCGGTCCACTCGCTCGAGGAACTGCTCGACCTGCGCCACAACCGCATCGCGGACGAAGTCAAGTTCCAAGCCCTGTGGAAAGGCGACATGTTCGTCGCGGGAATGATGACGTTCGACTTTGAACAAGCTAGCATCCGGCATGCGCAATACATCGCCCCGAACGAGGAAATCAGCGACTTCCAGCCCACGACCGCCATGTACATAAACGTCATGCGCGAAGCCGCGAAGGACGGCTTCAAGAAATTCTCGTGGGGAATCTCGACCGAGGATTGCGGCGAATACCTCAACCTTCCCCTGTTCAAGTTCAAGGAATCGCTCGGCGCCAAGGCTACGCTGAACTTGGTCTACAGCAAGGATATCCAAGCCCTATAACCGGACATAACAAAAATCAATAACCGGTCCGCTGTTTCTTTTTACTATATTTATGCATATGAGTGAATATTTGCATAAATCCAGCATCGGCCCCGTGGAGCCGAAGGACTTCGTCAAGGACTATGGCGAGGCCGGTTTTGTGCTGGAAAACGGAAAGACGCTGCCCGCGCTCAACATCCGTTACGAGACTTACGGCAAGCTGAACGCCGCCGCCGACAACGCGGTATGGGTGTGCTCGCCGCTGACCGCCGATGCGCACGCCGCCGGCTGGTACACCGAAAACGACAAGAAGCCCGGCTGGTGGGACGAACTCATCGGACCGGGCAAGGCCATCGACACGGACCGCTTCTTCGTGGTCTGCAGCAACATTTTAGGCGGGTGCAAAGGCACCACGGGCCCCGCGAGCATCAACCCGCGCACGGGCAAGCCCTACGGGAGCACCTTCCCCACCATCACCATCGGCGACATGGTGCGCGCCCAGAAGGAACTCGCTGACGGCCTCGGCATCAAGGAATTCTACTGCGTCATGGGCGGATCCATGGGCGGTTTCCAGGCCATGAAGTGGGCCATCTACTACCCCGAACAAGTGAAGCGCATCGTGATCATCGCGAGTTCGCCTCGCTTCTCGAGCCAGGCGCTCGGTTTCGAAGTGGTAGCCCGAGACGTCATCACGCAAGACCCGAACTTCAACGGCGGCGACTTCTACGACAAGGCGGAAAAGCCCGACGTGGGCCTCGCGAACGCACGCAAGCTCGCCCACATTACCTACCTTTCGGCCATCGGCATGGAACAGAAGTTCAAGCGCGCACAGGCGCAGGAGAACAAGAGCCACGCCGTCACGTATTCTACGCCATTCGACCTGCAGCTGCCCATCGAGAGCTACCTGCGCTACCAGGGCAAAAAATTCGTGGACCGCTTCGACGCGAACAGCTATCTGCACATTGCGCACGCGACCGACGCATTCGACCTGGAAACCGAATACGGCAGCATAGAGAACGCCTTCAAGGACATCAAGGCCGAAGTGCTGAACGTGAACCTTTCGACCGACTGGCTGTTCCCGCCGCACGAAAGCCGCCGCATCACGAGCGCGCTCCTCAACGTGGGCAAGACGGTCACGAGCCTCGAACTCGACACGCAGTTCGGCCACGACGGCTTCCTCATCGAAGTGGGCGAACTCGGCAAGGCCGTGGGGCGTTTCCTCGATTCGAAGATAATCCCGCAGCAAGGCACGCAGGCGGTTCCCGTGTTCCACGAGGAGAGCGATTTCAAGCTGCTCGGCAAGCTCGTGAAGGAAGGTAGCCACGTGCTCGACCTCGGTTGCGGCAGCGGCGACCTGCTCGATTACCTTATCCAGAAGAAGCAAGTCACCGGATTCGGCATCGAGAAGAACATCACCGGCATTTTGGATTGTCTTGAAAAGGACGTGCAGGTCATCCAGCGCGACCTGGACGACCGCGGCATCTCGGACCTCAAGGACGGCAGCTTTGACTACGCGATTATCAACCGTACCATCCAGGAAATCCGTGACCCTGTGGCTCTCCTGAACGAGCTGTTGCGCGTCGCGAAGAAGGCTATCGTCACGTTCCCGAATTTCGGCCACTGGACTACCCGCGGAAGCCTCATGCTCCACGGTCGCATGCCCAAGTCCAAGGAACTGCCGTACGAGTGGTACGACACGCCGAACATCCGCCTCTTGACGGTAAAGGACTTCTACACGCTCTGCAAAAAGGAAGGGTTCCGCATCGAGAACATCAACTTCCAGAGCGAGCACACGCTGAGCAAGTTCCTCACCGCCATCGGCATCCCGAACTTCGGCGCCGAACACGTCATCGCGACGATTTCGAAGAAATAAAAAAATTTTTTGGATACAAAAAGAGCGAGGCGAACGCCCCGCTCTTTTCTTTATACCTTTTCCGATTTACTGATCGCAGATGTCGGAGGCACCGCTGATGTCAGCAACGCTGAAAGGTTGCGTCCACTCGCTCCAGTCGGTCTCTCCGTTCTTGTCCGTCCAGACGATGCGAATCTGGACATAGTAGCCACAAATATTGCGTGCATAGTGCTGCTGGCACTTGGACATGGCCACTTCCGTAGCGATGATAGCCTGTCTTTCGGTCTCGTCTGTATTCGAGTCGTAAATCTTGCCATGGTCGGCCGGATTGTAGCCGGATATAATCTTGCAGTAACTGTACATCGTGGTATCCTTGGCACCATTGTTTCCATAGCCATAGATATCGTTTTCATAGAAGCCCTTGGTGATGGAGGGTTCCTGGTACGGGAACGTTTCTTCCCAGTAGCAGCTATCGCAACCGTTGGAGGTCTTCTTGCCTTCGCAATCCAGCTTGTAATCGTTATAGTGTTCCAAGGAGGTGAACCAGCGGGCCTCGTAATACATCGTATCCGTGTATTCCGATTCGGCGATGTACTTGCTGATAAAGTTCTCCGTAATCGTGTAAATCGCCTGAGCGTCAACGTACGTGATATCGTTCTTCGTGGAAGTATCCTTGTCCACTTCGTAGTTCGTAGTGTAGTACTTGATGAACTTCGTCGTCGGGACGGGGACGTTGAGCGCCATGTAATCGCGGTACGCGATTTCCGGTGTCAACTGGATGGCTTCGGTAAAGGCGGATGTATCGCCCTTGTCAACGACAGCCATGCGGTAGTACGTCTCGATCTTGTCGCGACCCTGAATGTGGTAGTAGCGCACGTTGCCTTCGATACCGGTTTCGACGTCAGTCCATTCAAAGTCCTTCAGCTTGGAGCTCTGGATGATGAACTTCCTTTCCGGATTGTCGGTCGAGACGTCGTACTGCCAGCTGAGTTCCCACACGCTCGGAGCAATACGAGCGAGAGCAAGGCCTGTCGGCGGAGCAATCACCACGGCCTCGGCATCTTCCTCAGTCAAAGCGATAAGGACGTCGGTCGAGAACTCGGACATGCCGTCGTCGTCGAAAGCCGCTACGCGGAAATAGTTGTACGGGTCAGAAAGGCCAGTAATCATCGCACGGTAAACACCCGTTCCGGTGGTATCGAACACTTCCCACTTGCTTTCGTCCAGGTTCAGCTTCTGCACAATGAAGCCTTCTTCCGGACGGGCTTCCACAGGCTTGTATGCCCATTCCAGCATCCAGGTGCCGACATCCTGGTTCTTCACCACCAGGTTCGTCGGGACAGCAAATGCAACCTTGGTCTTTTCCTGGGAGCCAGATTCGCCACCTTCGTCATCGACGACGGTCTTGGAATCGCAGCGCTTTTCGGTATCGACAAGGTTGGTATTCGTTCCGGCCTTCGTACCCATCGGGTCGGACCACTCGCCGTAATCGGAAACGCCGTTCTTGTCAGTCCACACCACGCGGATCTGGGCATAGGCGTTGCACTGTTCATCAACGCTGTCGAATTCCTTCGCAATGGAGGACTGGTCGGCGGAGACCTTGATCGTGTCAACGCTCTTCTCGGTCCCCGTCACAAAGCGGGCCTGGTAGAACACGCCACCAACGGACTTGCCCTTGGAGTCCTTGTTGTACACGGATTTCGTAATCTTCTTGCTCGGGTAGTTCCCGGTCAGCACAAGTTCGAGAATGTTCTCCTCGGAAACGTTCGGCTTGGCCGTAGGTGCGGCAAGCGAGATGCCCTCGGCATAATCGATTTCCTCGGACACAAAGATTTCCTTCGTGTAGGCGGAGCGGGCCTTGTCGTTCTTGGCGGCGAGGCGGTAGTAGAAGCCGCCATTGGTATCACCATCGACCAGGTAGTGCGTCATGTCGGCGCCGATTTCGTCGAACTCTTCCCAGGACTTGTTACCGGGAGCGAAACGCTGCACGACAAAACTTTCCGCTTCGGACTTGTCATCGTAGGAGAAACTCAGTTCCCAGACGCTCGGAGCGAGCCTGGAAACGGCAAAACCGGTCGGCGTAGCCAAAGTCGTGGATTCCTGGAGGTCGGAAGGATCTTCCGCATCCTTCACCGACGTATCGGAACTGGAACTGGAATTCTTTTTCTTGCTACTACTGGAGGACTTCGCCTTGATGTCAGTCACTCCGAGTTCGTCATCTTCGGTTGTGCCCGACGAGGATGAGCTGTCGCCACAAGCGCCAAGGAGCAGGGCCGCAGAAATAGCCATGGTGCTCAACAGCATAAAGGAACTACGTTTTAAAATCATCTTTACTCCCGTAGGCAGACCTACTATAGAATTGTAACTAGTTGCTTACAAAAATACATCTTTTTATGGACTTTCAAACATTCACACCCCTTTTTTTTCGCAAAATGCAAAGAAAATCACATGTTTACGCACAAAAAAAGGCCATTTTCCGAAGAAAACAGCCCATCAAATAGAACCAACCCGCTCTAGATGAGTTCTTCGGGCGGGAGATGATCTCCGTGTTCCGGTTCCTGGTAATATGTATCGGGAATCTGCACCTGGTTCTGGAAATAGGCGCGGTGGGCGGCGATTACCTTTTCGCGGGCGAACGAGGCGTCCTGCCATTCGCCGATCTGCACATCCTTGCCTTCCAGTTCCTTGTAGTTCTGGAAGAAGTTCTTGGTGATGCGCAGGAACATCTGGTCCACGTCGGCAATGTCCTTGATAGGGCGCGGGTTGAATACGGGGACGCCCAACACCTTGTAGTCCTTCTTGCCGCCGTCAGTCATGTCGAGAGCGCCGATGACGCGGCAGGTGCAGACGGTGCCCGTCATCATCGAGGCCGGGCTGTAGATAAGCATATCGAGCGCGTCGCCGTCGTCGGCCTTGGTGCTCGGGATAAAGCCGTATGTGCAAGGATAGCTCATGGAACTGAGCAGGCAGCGGTCCAGGCGGAACACGTGCAGGCGCTCGTCATATTCGTACTTGAGGCTTGTATCCTTGCCGATTTCCACCACGCATTCCACCTCGTAGGGGTACTTGCGTCCAATGGGGAGATCTAGGTAATTTATTGACATCTATTTTCTCCAAAGGAGCCCACGTCGGGCCCATATTCCTAATTTTCAAAAATGTTAACGCAAATTTAACATTTCTAGGCGAATTAGTCAAGTGAGGGATCGCTTAACGACTGCGCCAGCGAGACGAAATGACCTTGTCGAACAGCCCGAAGTAGAAAGCAGGTTCCCCCCTATCGGGCCTATAGCCGATTTCAAAACGGATCCGGTCCAGGGCGGGGATTACCAGATGGACGCCGCCATAGACGGCCCCTTCGTAATCATCCCAACCGGGGTGGCCCTTGTCCCACAGGAGGCTTCCGTCGAGGCCGGCCACCAGCTGCACCCCGTAAAAGAAGTTCACCCCCAAAACGCTTGCCGCATGGCGTTCCATCAGCACGAATCGCTCTTCGAACGTGAGCAAGGCCTCGTGAACACCCAAGCGCACAGAATCGGCAGCATCCTCTTGCCCGCCAATAGGCGTGCCGCCGCGGCCACGGAAGGTATTCGGCCCACCATGGTAATAGTAGTCGTAGAACTTCACGTCACCCGGACGGAAGCGCACGAGCGCAGTCGCGCCGGTCACGAAACGGCTCAAGGTGAAATAGGCGCGGGCGTCCGTCAGGAGTTCCCAGTAGTTCTCGCCCCCCATTTTTCCGCAAGCGACTTCACAGGCATCGCCGGAGTCGTCCATGCCGCCCACGTGAGTCAGCATGTATTCGTAATACACGCCCTTGCGCGTGTCGAGCTTACTGTCGCGGTAATCGAAGGCAAAGCCCAGACCGAATTCGGGCAGGAACGCAGCCTTGTCCAAGTTTCTACCCGCAAGCGTCCCCAGGAGGGAGAGATGGGGGAAAAGCGCATAATCCAGGTCCAGGTCGACAAGCCAGCTGTCGTCCTGGTAACCGCGAAGATCGTCATAGCTGTCGGTCCTCAGGAACTCGAAATTCCAGCCGAGCGGGAGCCCGAGCAAGTAAGGAGAACTCACATACAACGCATACTCGTTGTTGTCCAGGAACGGGTCGGTCGAAGTGCGGTACTGCACCTCGGCACGGATATCCTCGCCAAGCACGTTGAGGTTCGCAAGGGCAAGGCCGAGCATGAGCCCGTCGCGGTCCGTCTCCTTGCCCGCCGGGGAGGGAATCCAGCGGAAGATTTCCTTGAAAGAGTAAACAAGGTTCGAGGTTCGAGGCTCGAGGCTCGAGGGGGCGCAGGCAACGGTGATTTCGGTGAACAGGTCGAGGTCTTGCAGGCGGAGCTTTTCGGCCTTGAACTTCTCGGATGAGTACGGCTCGCCCACCTTGTTCAACAACTCACGTTCCACGACGCGCGGCTTCGTATGTTCCAGGCCCTTGAATTCAATGGATGACACCACCACGCCGTCAGCGCACGAACCAGAAGATTCCGTCGAAGGAGCGTCCCCTTCGGCAAAGGCTATTCCGGAGCCACACAAAAAAAGCATGCCCAGGACCCAGAACTTCGTCAATCGCAGACAATCCATTTACTCTTCACCTTCTGATTCATCAACGGGGAGCCAATACCGTAAATACTCATAAGCATTATTCGCGAAAATATACTTATCTACATTACAGGCAAAAGCCCTGTGAGCGTACTTTCCTTCCGTTTTATTCCAAAGTTTGTCACCGGGATTGCCGCACCACGAAAAATCATACGCCCTTTGCCAAAAATAGGCGAAGCACTGGACTTTCTCAAATTGTTCCTGCACATTCCAAGCGCCATTCTCGTAAAGAGAAAGCAGGCTGTCCGCCAAGTGAATTTCGAGCGAACGATCATCATAATAGCCTCTTTCGGCCAGTTTATTGGACATTCCCTCAAAGGCGTTATAGAATGCTCCGCCGCTCTCATCCGCTTTCAACAGCAGATTCATCATTTTTTTCCCAGTACACCCGGTCCCGACATTCTCGTAGTTGAAAAAAGCGGGCATCTGGTGTTCGGCAACATTCAAGGCAATATTCAACGGCAGGCCCTCTTCACGAACAAGCCGCTCTACACGTTTCGTCAGTAAAGCCGAATAGACTCCCGTGCCTGCGATAAAATCCTCTTTGAAATCAAAATAGCTATGAAGGGAGATCTTTGCAATGGAACTATCCCTAGGCACGGCCTCAATCGCAATCTTCATATAGCCCGTTTGCGAATGCACGGAATCCGTAATGCACTGTTGGTAGCAGGCGTACTTTCCCTCTTTCGAAAAGACCTTCCTGACTTCATTCAGGGAATCATCCACCTCATAAACCGATACCGACATCACGATAATGGAATCTGTGACAAAAGCCCCGATAACCAGGGAATCAGCAACAACAACAGGCGACCGAGCATCCGCAGGAGTCATCGTATGCGTTGCAAAATCATCGCCTCCGCTACAGGATGCAATAAACAGAAACGCACAAACGCAACAAAGGAACCGGACCATTCTCATCGATTACCACCCTGGCGACCAATCTGTCGGAATTCCATCATAAACGAATTCTTCACACGTAACGGCACCGTATTTCACGGTCCAGTCGATTTTAAAGTCTTCCTGGTCAATGACGACATCAAAAAAGAGGTCCTTACGGATATCGCAATCACCGTGTCCATCGAAAAATTTTTCTTTGGGTACTGTAATCTTGAATTGGTCCGGATAGAAAACTTTCGCATACCGGTAATTCTCGTCATAGACAACCACCTTTTTTGCATCGAGACACTTATATGTTTTACATCCTAGAAATTCTACAAACAGAACGTTTGAATTTTTCCAAACCCGAAACTTGACTTCGCCTTTGCCAAAGCTGCTTTCCCACCAGACTTCATACGTCGAATCTACACTATTGCCAGCAAGACTATCCAAAAAGGCAGAAGAAGTCATCCTGTACGAAGACCCGCCTATGTCCTGTTCGACGTCCGAATAATGATAGCAAGCGCTCAAGCACGCCAAGGACAGCAGCAGGATTACTCCGAAGCCTCTTTTACGCATAGTGTACAACAGCAATCGCATTAACGAAAAAGATAGAATTTATGTTCTTCGGCGGACCATGGGCAACAAACAATCTACAAGATTTCTATATTTGCGGGCGTAAAACAGAACCCCCGAGGTCCCTATGTTAGATTTTCTCGCCAACTACTGGCCGTATCTTGTCGCACTGGTCGTCATCGTCCTTGCCGTGTTCGCTTTCCGCGGCGTCCGCAAGGCCCTCAAGGAAGGTGGCGGAGCGTTCAGCCTCGATACCATCAAGAAGAACACCGAGCCGAACTTCGCCGCCCTCAAGCAGAAGTCCAAGGCCCTGCTCGCCGACGCCGACATGATCTGCGAGACCAAGGAAGGCAGCAACCTCGTCATTCCCAAGAAAGAGGACATGATGTTCTTCCGCCGTGCCGTCCGCCAGAAGTACAAGCTCGCCATGTTCCTCGTGCCCGGCACCAACAAGGTCGTGTACTTCTTCTGCAAGACAGAGCAGGGTCTGCGCCGCCGTATCGAGAACCTCGTCATCAACCAGAAGTTCCGCGAAGGCAAGCCGCCCTACATGGACGCCGCCACCGGCGAGAAGCTGAAGTACCCGAGGTAGGAACTAGACGAGAGACCGCTGCGCTCTGATAGACGAAAGACGAGAGAACTTTTTCGTACTTATGCGAAGCGCCATCCTTTTTCACTCGTCTAGCAAAGCCCCCTATTCTAGACAATGAAATACAGTGATTTAGCTCTAGCAGAAGAAGAAGGAAAGCTGGAGGCTGCGATCGGGCAGTCCCGCAACCTGCTTATCGAGGCGCCCACGGGCTCGGGCAAGTCGCTGTTCATCCCCTACTTTTTAAGCAAGCACTGCAAGGGCCGCGTCGTCGTGCTGCAGCCCCGCCGCATCGCCGCCCTCGCGCTGGCGCAGTTTTCGGCGAAGCTCCACGGGGAGCCCTGCGGCAAGACGGTCGGCTACCAGTTCAGGCAGGAAAGCTGCAAGAGCGAAGGCACGCGCATACTCTTCCAGACGTACGGAAATTTTCTGCAGGAACTGCTGCACGGCAAGATGGACGCCGACTGGGTCGTGTTCGACGAATACCACGAGCGCAAGGCCGACATGGACTTGCTGTTTGGGTTCTTTAGACGAGAGACGAGAGACGAGAGACGAGAGAGGTTCGAGGATCGAGGCCCGAGGATTGCAGTGATGTCGGCGGCGCTGAACCGCGAGGAGCTCGAAGCGGTTCTCGGCGTCAAGTGCCTAAGCCTCGGCCACCCGCTGTACCCCGTACAAATTATCCACCAGGCCCCCGCCACGGGCAATTCGCTCGTTTCGGGCGTAGGCATTGACGCCGAAGTGGTGCGGGCTCTCCGGACGCTCTACCGCAACAACATCTGGCAGACCACGCTGGTTTTCCTCCCGGGCAAGGCCGAAATCGCCCGCTGCCACAGCGCCGCCTCCGAAGCATTGGGCAACAACTGCGCCGAATTCCTGGAGCTCTACGGAGGCCAGGACCGCGAAACGCAGGACCGCATCTTCGAAGTGACCGAGCGTCCGCGCGTCATCTTCACCACGAATATCGCAGAAACCTCCATCACCGTCCCGAACGTATCGGGCGTCGTCGACAGCGGCATCGAACGCGTGAGCCTCTACGACGACAGCGAGAAAGTGAACGTGCTGCGCACCATGCCCATCTCGATGCAGAACGCCATCCAGCGCAGCGGCCGCAGCGGCCGTACGCAGAACGGATGCGCCATCCGCCTGTGGAGCGAGGAATCCGAAAAGAGGATGCCCAGGGGAATCGTGCCCGAAGTGCTGCAGATTGAACCGTCGGAACTGCTGTTGCAGAAGGCGGCGCTAGAGAGGTCCGAGGCTCCAGGCTCAAGGCCCGAGGAACAAGATGCGAGAATTGAGCTGCCGACGGCGATTCCGGAAGCGCGCGCCCAGACCGCCACAAAACTGCTCGAAGGGTTCGGGATGCTCAAGGACGGCGCCATCACGGAACTCGGTCTCAAGGCCATCCGCACTCCTATTTCAAGCATCCCGCTCGCGCTGCTGCTCGCCTCCGCGCAGAGCAAGGCCGACCTCCCCGACCTTCTGCTCGCGGCACTCGCATGGATACACTCCGGCACCGAGGCACTGCAAAAATCCAAGGTATCGCAGGACATCCTCACGCTTGCCGCCGATACGCTCTCCAAGAGCATCAACGTCCCGCGCGAAGTGAGCTTTACTTTCAGGCAACTGCGAGACTACCGCGATGGGTTAGACGAGAGAATAGATTGCCACGCCTCTAACGAGGCTCGCAATGACAATTCTACCCATTCCAACACTTCACGCCTCGTCGTTCATAGTCTCCTCAAAGCCTTCCCCGACAGGCTGGCGACGCCGAGCGGTTCTGCATACAAGCTTGCGAACCAGAACATCATCCGCCTGCAGGTCGCCGAGCCGCCCTATGCGATTCTCGCGCTCACGATGCTACGCACCGGAGGCGGAAGCAAGTCGGAACTCAAGGTCAACCTGTACGCCCCCATCACCCAGGACATGCTCGGCGGAAGCACCGCAAAGACTCGCTACGAACTCCTGTGGCGCAGCGGCCAGGAACGATTCATCGGCGTAGAAATCAGCGAGACAGAAAACGCAGACGGCTCCACGACGGAACTTTCCCGCAAGGAAATCATCCCGCAGGAAGCTTCGCCCAAGGTCCTCGCCGCGCTCAAGGAACTCACCGTCGACGCCTGGCGCGAAAAGATCGAGAAGGAAAACTGGAGCGGCCGCTACCTCACCGAATCCATGCAGACGCAGCTCGTCAAGATGCGCCTCGCCGCGAAGCTCTATCCCGAATACGGCCTGTCCGAATTCAACGAAGAGGACATGGAACTGATTTTCGACGAATTCGCGAGCGGGATTTTCCTGCTGCGCGACATCAACGAAGACCGTTTCCGCCACATTGTCGAGGAATACTTCGGCAAGTCCATGCTCGCCTGGCTCACCAAGACCTTCCCCGACCATTACGTGCTCCCGAACGGCAAGCGCGCGCGGTACAGCTACCAGGCCGTCGCCATCGACGACAGCGGAAAGTCCGTACAAAGTATCGAAGGCGTCCTCGTCGAAATTTCGGCCCGCATCGAGGACTTCATGCAGCTCCGCGGCGAACACAGGATTGCCGACGGCAAATTAAAAGTCCGGTACGACATCCTCGCACCGAACTTCCGCACAATCCAAAAGACATGGGACCTGACGGGATTCTGGCAGAACACCTACGCCGAAGTGCGCAAGGAACTACGCGGCCGCTACCCCAAGCACCCCTGGCCGGAGAGCGTTATTTAACAGTATAAATCGTCAGCGTCTTGCTGTATTCGTAGCCGACGACTAGCAGTGCTTTGCCGGGAACCGGGCTCTGTTCCTCGGGAATGAACAGAAGGCCTTCGGGGCCACGATCCTTCGGGTCCATGTAGTAGTCGATAATCTTCGGATTGTCGAGATTCGTAATGTTGAACACGACAACACCGCTCATCCTTTCCAGACCGACAAAAGCGA